>JAGLMJ010000006.1 GCA_023140095.1 Candidatus Omnitrophota bacterium
TGCCATTAATCATTCTCCTCTTATTGTTTATAACTATACTGGTTCTTAATCAAACCTTCGTATCATTGCCTTATTAACGTTCAATAGTTTTGATTGAACATTAATGATTGCAATGCTTAATGTTGGTTTAATGAAATGCAACAATTTAACCATCAGAAAATTTCACTAAGAACCAGTATAGATCCCAAATGAGCAAACCTTATTCCTGCCCTGCTTTTTAGCCCTATAAAGGGCCCAATCCGCCTTATCGATCAACTCATCCATCTTTCTGCCGTCACCAGGAAACGTTGAGACCCCGATACTGACCGTTATTTTTACGGACGCATCATACGCCTTGATGAGCGCATCTTCAATAGCTTTACGGATACGTTCCGCCGCATACTGGGCTCCCTGATGATCCGTATCGGGCAGGATCACACAAAATTCTTCCCCACCGTAACGGCCGGCAATATCGATCTCGCGGATATTTTCGTTGATCAAAAGTCCGACCTCTCTTAAGATCTGGTCGCCGGTTAAGTGCCCGTATTGATCATTGAATTTCTTGAAGAAATCCACATCGATCATTAAAAAAGACATTTTGATATTCCGAACTTTTGAACGCTTAAGTTCTTCCTGAAAGCGTTCCGTAATATGACGCCGCGTATGCACATCCGTTAAACTGTCCGTAATGGCGATTTGCTCGATCTCTTGGTACAAATGGACACGGCGCAGGGCTAAAGCGAATTGATGCCCCAAGATCTTGACCTTTTCTTTATCCTTTTCTAATACTCCCTCAATAGCCAAATATCCGATCTTCTTCTTTTTGCTTTGAAGGGTAAAAACAAAATACCTTTTCTCCTTACGCAGGTCTTTGACCTCGGTAGAAAGGGGCTCCAGGAAACGGCACTCCTTAAAATCGACATGCTCATGCAATTTTTGTTTGAAGATCTCAAACGCCTCGCCTTCGTTCAGGCTTTTGGTAATTTCTTTAGAGATCTCGTATAATGTGAAAATCTCAAGAGCCTCCGTCTGAAGATTCGCCCTTTTCGTATCAAGATCCTTTTTCTGTTTTCCCAGCTTTCGTGAAACCCCTTCGGCGCGCAGTACTCCTTCATAGATATTCGACTCGACCTTAGCGGCGACACTTTTGGCGTGGATGATAACTAATCCGACGTAAACCGCGATTATGCAAAACAATACTGCCGAGATCATATGATCTTTCGCTCCGCCTGCGGCTATGAAGCCACGCAGACCTTATTGCGCCCTTTTTCTTTTGCCTGATATAAAGCCTGATCGGCCCTATGGATCAATTCTTTCGGGTTCTGCGCATCTTTAGGAAAAACAGCGATACCGATTGAGACCGTAACTCGCGTTTTTTCCCGTCTGAGAATAATGGTCTGCTCGGAGATCCTTCTCCGGGCTTCTTCGGCCAGATCCGAAGCTCTTTGCTGCGTACAATCGGGCAACAGAACAGAGAATTCCTCACCGCCATAACGGCAGATCAGCATTCCCGGCTCATTGAACAGGTCCGTTAAAAGAACGCCCATTGTCCGCAAAACAATATCCCCGGCAATATGGCCGAATTTATCGTTATACTGCTTGAACTTGTCCAGGTCGAACATCAGAAAAGCTAATTGGTTATTCTGCCGAAGCTGCCGGCTGATCTCTTCGGGCATACGCTCCAAAAGATACCGGCGCAAATACAAACCGGTTAGACCATCCCTGATCGCTAATTGCTCAACCCGTTCATAGAGCTGGGCGTTCTCGATCGCGACCGCCCCTAGATCGCCGATCGTCGTTAAGAATCTTAAGTCCTCCGTCGTAAAATTATTTTCATGAGGGCTATCAATACGCAATATCCCCAGCGCCTTGGTGCCGACCATCAAAGGCACGCTGATCAGCGAATCGATATCCCTGGCGTCCTGCGGCATAATACGCTCAACGTCAAACCGGTAATCGCTTTTGGTGTCTTCGATCAGCAACGGCTGCATGGTTTTGACGATCCACTGATCGAAAACGTCACCTTTTTTCGATTTGATATTAACGCGCATCTGCCCTTTCTGCGAAGAACTGATCCCTAAGGTCCCTGTCTTTGAATGAAAAAGGTAGAGAATGATCGTCGTATCCTTATCCCCAAAGAGCCGGTTTACTCCCGCCGAGAATGTCTTCGACGTATCCTCTAGAGTGAGGCACATGCTCAACTTTTCCGTCAGGCCTTTAAGCTGGGAATAATTAACGATCTTCTCACGGAAGGATTCAATAGCGATCTGCTCCTGCCGGATACCGGCTTCAGCAAGATTCATCTGCTCACCGTAGTTCTGGATCCATAATTTGATCTCCGACTGCTTCTTGATGAGACGGTTTCTCAAAATAAGCAGATAGAAAACACAAAAGCCCAGTCCGACGCTTAGAAAGATGAAAAATTTGGGCTCAAAAACGATGGCAAAGATGAAGAATCCCACTAAAGGAATCAGCAGGACAATGATGAGAAAAAGGGGGGAATTAAATAATTGTATTTTCGGTTTCTGGGTCAAAGAAGTGTACCTTGCTCATGTCCAACACGAGATCCATGTCGCGGTTAACATCAGGTCGATTGTGAGCTCCGACGCGTGCAACAAATAAGCTTTTGCCTGAATTTAAGTACAGATATACTTCTGAACCAAGAGGTTCAACGACTTCACACGTTGCGCGTATCGTATTCTCAGGAGAGGCCTCTGAAACAAACAGTTTGTCATAAACATCTTCAGCCCGAATACCAAAAATAACTTTCTTACCCTCATACGGCGCAATCGCTTTATGCATTTCCTCAACAAGTCTAACCTGGAACTTGCCTTCGTCAAAATAATATTTACGCTCATTTTTAATGATTCGTCCGTCAATCAAACTGATCGGGGGCGTGCCGATAAAGCTGGCCACAAATTTATTGGCGGGTTTATCATAGATCGTCATCGGATCGGCGCACTGCTGGACCTTGCCGTCCTTCATAACGGCGATCTGGTCGCCAAGCGTTAGGGCCTCGGTCTGATCGTGGGTCACATAAACAAAGGTTGTCTGAAGCCGCATGCGCAGTTTATGGATTTCCGCACGCATTTGAACGCGCAATTTAGCGTCCAAATTGCTTAAAGGCTCGTCAAATAAAAAGGCTTTCGGCTTACGGACAATGGCGCGTCCTAACGCGACACGCTGGCGCTCGCCGCCGGAAAGCTGTTTAGGGCGCCGGTCTATTAATTTCTTAATACCCAGAATTTCCGTCGCTTCATCCACGCGGCGGGCGATCTCACTTTTCGGATATTTACGCAGCTTTAAACCAAATGCCATATTTTCAAAGACGGACATGTGAGGATAAAGAGCGTAGTTCTGGAATACCATTGAAATGTCACGGTCCTTGGCAGGGACATCATTGACAAGGTGCTCCCCGATCCATATCTTTCCATGACTGATCTCTTCAAGGCCGGCGATCATGCGTAGCGTCGTTGATTTCCCGCATCCGGAAGGCCCAACGAGAACCATAAACTCTTTATTCTCAATTCCCAGATTAAAAGAATCGACCGCCTTTACGCCGCCCTTATACGTTTTTGAAACATCTTGTAAGCTTATTTGTGCCATTGGAAGATCGTGAATGGTTAATGGTACGTAAAGACCGAAGATGGGAGATCATTCAAAACCAAAACGCCTAATAACCTGGCCCCTTCACCATTTACTGTTCCATTTACCAGTAATTAGTTGCCTAATTCTATAGGAAAATAATAAAAAACGCAACTCGAAATCATTCTCAGGATCATGCCCCTGCAGGAGAATAGTCCGAATAACTGATGATCTGATCAACAACTCCATGCAGGTCTTTGCGCTCGACGATCATGTCGATCAATCCATGAGCAAGCAGAAATTCGGATTTCTGAAAACCCTCGGGCAATTTCTGCCGGATGGTCTGCTCGATCACCCTGGGGCCCGTAAACCCGATCAGCGCCTTCGGTTCAGCAATGATCACATCGCCAATTCCCGCAAAGGAAGCCATCACTCCGGCCATCGTCGGATTCGTCAGCACCGATATATGAAGAAGCCCCGCCGCATTATGTTTAGCCAATGCCGCGCATGTCTTGGCCATTTGCATCAGAGAAAAAACGCCTTCATACATTCTTGCCCCGCCGCCGGACCCTGAAATAATCACGATCGGCAGTCTGTTCTGTGTGGCATATTCAACGGCACGCGTAACCTTCTCGCCGACAACCGATCCCATCGACCCCATAATGAACCTGGAATCCGTGACCACAATAACGATCGGCTTGTCGTTGAGCTTGCCCGTCCCGGTCACAACAGCATCTTTCAGGCCCGTCTTTTTTTGGTCGTTTTTTAGTTTTTCCCGATACGTCTTAGGGCCCTTAAACCTTAACGGATCCGACGAAATCAGGCCGGCGTCTCTTTCCTTGAACGTGCCCTTATCGATAAAAAGATCGATCCGCCTCTGCGCGATCAAAGGAAGATGAAATCCGCATTTAGGACAAACATTAAAATTGTTCAGGAGTTCTTTTTTGTAGGTGGGCGCTTCGCACTCCGGGCATTTGCTCCATAATCCCGCCGGAATATCTTTTTTCTTGACCTTAACAAGCGTGTATTTCTTTTTGCCGAATAAAGCCATAATTGGAATTCCAAGGACACGGTTGTAAAACCGGGTATCGACCCTTCCCCCATTTAACCCATTTTATAAACGGTCAGACCGGATAAAACTTTCGGATAAAAGTAAGTCGTTTTAGGAGGCATTCTCTCGCCGTTAAGCGCAATGGCCCTCAATTGGGAGATCTTGACGGGATTCATAATGAATCCCGCATCCGCATGGAATTCATCAACCGCTTCGATAACGTCATCCAGGCTCTTTGTATAGCGGATATCGTCGGATTTGATCCCGACCCGGTCAAACACAAAAGACTTTAAGATGGCAGCGTCAAGACTTTTGTATTCCTTAGATCCTTCTTTGACAAACTTCTCGATCAGCAGCCGGTTTTTTAGACGCAATAGTTTGATGCCCTCGCGGGTATAGAGCCCGAAAGCATGCTCATTGCGCCCGGCCCGGGCCAGCAGAATAAGAAGATCTTCTTTCTTTTTGATCTTATCGATCCTGAAGAACTCTTCTAAGAAATCCAGGCTATCCGGCAAACCCTTGACGATCCTGTGCATCGGAAAGATCTGCAGGTTCCTGGAATCCATATTGGTGAAATAGGTCATCACGTAATTGAACGGTTCCTGTCCGCTCGGATTGGCTATCCGGCTTAACCGCTTAGCCCGGTACTCCGTCGCTACCTTATAGCGGTGATGCCCGTCCGCGATAAATAAATGCTGTCCGGATAATGAATCATTGATCTCTTTGATCAGCCCGGGATCGGAAAGCCGCCAAAGCTTGTGACGCACCTTGTCATTGTCTTCAACGTCGATCATCGGCTGGGTTGTCAGGACGTGCCTGTTAAAGATCTTTTCGATCTTGCGATGCTTATCGGAATAACAGACGAAGATAGCGCTTAAAGAGGACTTGAGGCTCTCACACAACTTCAGGCGGTCATCAATGGCCTTGATATGAGTATTCTCGTGGGGATAGACCCTGGATTCTTCCTCATCCTCAAGTTCCATCAAAGAAACAAACCCCATCCGGCTGTGTTTCTCGCCCATAATTTTATAATCCTGCCTGTAGAAATAAACGCAGGGTTTTTCATCCTGGAGCAATACGCCTTTTTTCAGCCACGAAGCATAGATCTTTTTGGCGCGCGTATATTTATTGTTGGCTTTATCGTCATTCGGCGCATCTTTCCCAAAATCGATATGGGTAAAATTATAGGGACTGAGATTATGCAATTCTTCCTGCTCATCGGGAGAAATGACGTCGTAAGGCGGTGACACTACCTTTGATATGCCTTTAATTTTTTTCGAATTGTAGTAAACAGCTTTAAAAGGTTTAATATTAGCCATGACATGTTCCTATATCACCTATTCTTAATATATTGCAAAAATAACAGATATATATATCCCCCAGCCACGCCCCCAATAGTGTTTGCTATGATATCGATGATATCGGCATTCCTGCCGGGCACAAACGATTGGTGAATCTCGTCACTGATCCCATACAAGAACGAGCCCAAAACAACGACCCCTAAAAGCATCCCTCGAGAAACAGGACCCTTTACATTATAGATCCCCCTGGCTAAAAGAAAACCGAAGGGCGCATACACTAAAATATGCAGGAACTTATCAAATTGTATTCCCTGCAACGGGGTCTTCACATTGGGCACACAAGACACACAAAAGATAATACCAGAGTAAAGAATAACAGGAAACCCAAAACTTTGAAATTTCAACCAATTCCAATTTCCCATTACGCAGCCTAGCCTGCCCCTCCATCACATCCTTTACACCCTGCGGCGTCCGACAAAGGACATTTTTCTGCCGCCGGCTTAGCCCCCTTGCCCGATGCTCCCGCGGATGTTGCGTCTGATGCACTTTTCGGAGGTTCTTTTTTCTTATAATCCGTTTCGTAAAATCCGCTGCCCTTAAAAATGATCCCGCTTCCCGCCCCGATCAGACGATGAAGCTGATCCTGCCCGCATTCAGGGCATTTTTTGAACTTCTTGTCCAGCATGGACTGCAGAATCTCGAAAGAATGGTCACACGCATCGCATTCATATTGATAGGTAGGCATAAAACACCTTTGATCTTATTTAAACACTTTTTTTATTTTTTCTTTTAATGAATCACCGGGTGCGAATACTTTTTCCCCGCTGATCTTCGCGAACTGTTCCAGTAAACTCTTTTGTTGTGCGTTCAATCTTTTAGGTACCTGCAGCATAACCTTGACATATTGTTCGCCTTTATATCCCCCGCGCAAGCTCGGCATGCCCTTGCCCTTCAAGCGGAAAACTTTCCCGCTCTGCGTCCCGGAAGGAATTTTCATCTCGACGCTGCCATCGATCGTCGGGACGGAAACCTCACCGCCTAAGGCTGCCGTCACAAAACTTAAAGGCAACTGCATATAAAGATCGTCGCCGTCTCTTTGAAAAACATTATGAGCCAGCACATGAATGTAAAGATAAAGATCGCCCGGGCCCGCTCTGCCGACTTCCCCTTCTCCGCTGACACGCAAGCGCGAACTATTATCGACTCCCGGAGGAATATTTACATCAATGGTCCGGGTCACGCGGTTGACGCCTTTGCCTTGACATTTGGGACAATATTCGGTGATCGTCTGGCCCCGCCCGCCACACGCGGAGCACGTTTGCTGCATGGAAAAGAAACCGCTCGACATAACGACCTGTCCGTGCCCGTCGCACGTGGTGCATTTCTTTAAAGCTGTTCCTGATTTTGCCCCGTTCCCATCACACTCGGTACAATGCTCATTACGCGGGATCTTGATCTTTTTCCTGTCTCCCGTGTTCGCCTCGCTTAAGGTGATCTCCACTTCGTATTGAATATCCCGGCCGCGTTGGGCCCGCCGTGTTGATCTCCCGCCGCCAAAAATATCAAAACCGCCGCCGCCTCCGCCAAAGAACTGACTGAAGATATCCCCTAAACCGCTTTCACCGAAAACGCTGCTAAAATCCGCGCCCCTGAAAATATCATCAGCCGTATAATTCTGATCGATACCAGCATGCCCATACTGATCATACATTCCCCGTTTTTTCGCATCGGAGAGAACGCCGTACGCCTCAGAGATCTCTTTAAATCGCTCTGAAGATTCAGCTTTCTTATCCTCGGCGACACGGTCCGGATGATGTTTGAGCGCTAAAGACCGGTAGGCCTTTTTGATCTGAGCCACCGTCGAGTCCTTCTTGACGCCTAACACTTCGTAATAATCTTTTTTCATTTGCGCGCTCTCGAGAATAAAACGCGAGGAACTAAAGACGCATGTGCGCCGCGCCTGCATCCCTCGCGCATCTCTTATTCTTTATTTATTATCATCTTCCGCCTTAAAATCAGCGTCGATAATATCTTCCTTTTGTGTATCGGTTGCCGTTTGGCCTCCGCCTGGCTGGTCTTGCCCTTGCGCTTGAGCGTTCGCTTGTTGCGCGCCGCCGGCTTCCGGGCCCTGTTGTTCCGCCGCTTGCTGCGCGGCTGTCGCCTTATACACTTCTTCGGCTAACTTATGGCTTACCTTTTGAAGCGACTCGGTCCCCTGTTTGATCTTATCAGCATCTCCGGTCTTAATCGCCTCTTTAAGGTTATTCAATTCCTTCTCAATGTTCGCCTTATCATCGTCTGAAATCTTGTCTCCATAATCCTTAACCGATTTCTCCGTTGAATAGACAAGGGCGTTCGCCTGATTGGTCATCTCAACGGTTTCTTTCTGTTTCTTATCTTCTTCCGCGTATTTCTCCGCTTCCTTGACCATCTTCTTGATGTCTTCGTCGGAGAGTTTCGTCGGGGCCGTAATGCGGATGGACTGCTCCTTTCCTGTTCCTTTATCCTTGGCGTTGACATGAACAATCCCGTCGGTATCAATGTCAAAGGTTACTTCAATTTGAGGAACTCCGCGCGGCGCCGACGGAATGCCGACGAGGTCAAAGCGGCCTAATTCCGCATTGTCGTTGGCCATTTGCCTCTCCCCTTGAAGAACGCGGATCGTTACAGCCTGCTGATTCTCCTCAGCCGTCGAGAAAACCTGGCTCTTCTTTATGGGGATCGTTGTGTTGCGCTCAATAAGCTTTGTGCACACGCCGCCCAAGGTCTCGATCCCGAGCGTCAGTGGAGTTACGTCCAGAAGCAGGACCTCTTTGGCATCACCCTTAATGATCCCGGATTGAATAGAAGCCCCTAAAGCAACACATTCCATGGGGTCGATTCCTCCCTCAATCTTCTGTCCGACTTCATCTTCGACAAATTTCTGGACACTGGGCATCCGTGTCGGCCCGCCGACAAGAATGACGCGGTCGACCTTGACATCTTCGCCGGCTTTCGACGAAGCGTCTTTGATCGCCTGAACAATAGGCTGCCGGCAACGATCAATGATCGGCGCGACTAAACTTTCAAGCTTGGCCCGCTCGATCTTAAGATTAAGATGTTTCGGCCCGCTCGAATCAGCCGTAATAAACGGTAGATTCACGTCGGTAGAGATGGTGCTTGAGAGTTCAACCTTCGCTTTTTCAGCGGCTTCACGCAAGCGTTGAAAGGCCATCTTGTCGTTCGCCAGATCAATGCCCGATTCTTTCTTGAACTCTTCGCAGATATATTCGATCAGCACATTGTCCATGTCGGTGCCGCCAAGCTGATTATCGCCGCACGTCGAGAGGACCTCAAAGGTCGCCGCCTTATGCTCTTCGTCCCATCCCATTTCAAGAATGGTGACATCGAGCGTCCCTCCGCCAAAGTCAAAAACCATGATCTTTTGTTCTTTGCCGGCTTTGTCCAACCCATAGGCCAAGCACGCCGCTGTAGGCTCATTGATAATACGCAAAACCTTTAATCCGGCGATCTCGCCGGCATCTTTCGTGGACTGCCTCTGATTATCATTAAAATACGCAGGAACCGTGATCACGGCCTCGTCGACCGTATCTCCGAGATATTTCTCGGCATCCGCTTTGATCTTCTGAAGAATAAACGCGCTGATCTGCTGCGGCGTAAATTCCTTGCCGCCTACTTTGAATTTATGGTTGGTCCCCATTTTTCGTTTCGCCGCGTAAACGGTCCCTTCCGAATTGATCGGAGCTTGCCGTCGTGCCGGCTCCCCGACGAGCCGCTGCCCGTCTTTCGTAAAAGCGACGAATGACGGGAACGCCTTTCCTGAAGCCACGCCAGCGCCTTCCGCCGACGGGATGATCGTCGGACGGCCCCCCTCCATCACGGATGCCGCCGAGTTAGATGTTCCAAGATCGATTCCTATTGCTTTTGCCATTATGCTCCTCCTTTAAAATAAACCCTGCAGGAGTACGGCATGCCGTTCTCCTGCAATATTAATATTCTTATTTTCTCCGCGCAACTTTCACCTTCGCCGTGCGGATCACCTTTTCGCCGAGACGGTATCCTTTTTGAAATTCTTCCATGACCATACCGTCATCCATCTCTTCGGTTTCTTCCTGCATCAAAACCTCATGACAATGAGGATCGAATATCTTTCCCTGCGCTTCAACCGGCACAACACCATTGTTTTTAAGCATCTCATGGACATGGGCCATGACCATTTCGATCCCTTTAAGAAATGCCGCATAATCCTGATGTTTCGCTTTTGCCGACTCGACCGAACGCTCAAGATTATCAAGGATCCCCAAGAATTCCGCAATAAGCCCTTCATTAGCGAACTTTACAAACTCCTGCTTCTCGCGGTCCATCCGTTTACGGGCATTCTCAAATTCCGCGTATAAACGGATATACTGTTCCTTGTATTTTGCGGCCTCTTCAATGAGCCGAGCATGTTCGGATTCTTTAATCTTGACCATCTTTTCCTTAAGAGGCTTTTCGCCCTTTTTCGACGGGTCCTTTTGCCGGTCCTTTTTCTCTGTCTCAATATTCTTATTCATCATGCCCTTAGAGGATCTCTCCCATCAGATTTGAAAAATAATCTAAAGTTGAAACGACCTTGTTGTAATCCATCCGAGTCGGGCCGAGGATCGCGATGCGTCCGCTCGGGCCTTGTTTAGATTTATATTTTGAAACAACCAGCGAACAGCCGTCAATATTCGAGCATTCCATTTCGCGGCCGATCAAAATACCGATCCTCTTTACCAGATCACGGTTAATAACCTTCAGCAATCTTTCTTTTTCATCCAGTGCAGCTAATATATTTTTGATCTTTTTAATATCCCTGTTGACATCCTGATAGTCGGGATATCCCATAATAAAGCTTGTTCCCCCGCAAAATAATTTATGATCCCATCCATCAACAGATACAATGCTGGTGTAGTGCGTCATGTTCGATAATACTTCTGAGGTCTTCTCCAGCAATGCCTCCATCTCGAACGTCTCGCGTTCATATTCTTCCTTAATGCGCCTCTTCTCCGCTTCTAATAATTGGATCTCATCGATAAAGTTATCGACATAATATCGATAACCCGATTGAGTGGGCACCCTTCCTGCAGAAGTATGCGGATGGGTCAAATAACCTTCTTCTTCCAGATCGGCTAAAATATTACGAACCGTTGCGGAACTTAGATCCAGAGAACATTCCCTGGCAATCCGCGCAGAACTTACCGGAGTCACAGTCACAATGTACTGCTCTATCGTCAGGCGCAGGATCTCATCTTTTCTCGCTAGAATATCAATTCGTCGTGAGACCACGTAATATCCTTATTAATATATCTTCATTAGTTCTAAATACTTACTTTTCTGCTTAAAATTAGCACTCTTAAGGCTCGAATGCTAAGTCGGCATTATAACAAAAAAATATTTGTTGTCAACAGAGATTTTCTGGCCCCTCCGCTATTGGAAAAACGAGATCATCAATACCCCCAGAACCATCAAAACGACACCAATAAGCCTCTCGCGCAACCCTTTCTCCTTAAAAAGAAAAAGGCCGAAAAGAGAGGTCATGATCACGCTTGTCCGCTTAACCGCGATCAAATAAGGAACCAGCGTCATCTTAATAGCAATCATCTGAAAAATAAGGGCCAGCGCCTGCAAGTCCCCACAGCGGCCAAAAATAGCCAGGCACTCCTGATCTGCCGTCCGACATCTGATGAATTTCTCCACATGGTCACCCCTAACGTTATCGAGAGCATAAAGTTCAGCGTGAACAACCACATGAAGGCCGAAGAATGCACAACCCCCACCTTGTCCAGATTCCCGGAAATACTGAAAAAGATCTCGACCATCAGCATATAACGGACGCCTTTTTCCCTTATGAGACATTCAAAGGGTTCCCACAAATTCTTGCGGTACTCCTTCAGGTGAAGGACATATGATCCCGCAACGATTAACAGGATCCCAACAACCCCTAAAAGGTCCGGGAATTCTCCGAGAATGATCGGTGATGTGACCAAAAGAAATAGCGGCGTAAAGGCGAGCATCGGCACGGCG
The DNA here is from genome assembly GCA_023140095.1 of Candidatus Omnitrophota bacterium. The sequence continues at coordinate 11,965 of JAGLMJ010000006.1, forward strand.
ATCGAAAGGTCAGAATATTTGATCGCCTTGAAATAAAAGATCGAGGCGAACGTCAAAAGAACCGTAGAGATTGCCACCGACCTCCAAAACAAAGGGCCCAACGGCGGAATGCCGTCGAAAATCAGGCAAACCGCCAACAATGGTAATGAAAAGAAGAACCAACCCCACGCCACCACGCAGGGATCAACGCGATCGATGATCTTTTTCCCAAAGACATCCTGCAATGAGATAAAAAAGGCTGTTACCAACATTAAAGGAAGCCACATAATAGATCCGGGATTATTTAATCAATTTAGAGGCCACTGAAGACGCTTATCTATTGCCCGCGCATCTGACGGATCCATTTGTTGTACGTCTTCCTGGGAAGCAATTGGGAGAAATGGGCCAGCCATTCATAATGGACCTGCATCCAAATACCGAAATACGTTATTGGAGGCTGCGAAGATTTTAGAGAATAGGGAGAAAAGAATGCTTTTAGATGTTTTCCGGGCTCATCCCTTATGATCCGGCGAAACCGGTAAAGATGAAAAGGAGAGCTCACAACGATCAGCTTATCCCATCCGTGATTTTTTACGGTTTTATACGCCATGCGCCAGTTGGTTTTGGAACTAAACGACTTTTTCTCTAAAAATACTTTTCCCCTCGGGACACCCGCATCGATCAGAAATTGTCTCATCCCTTTTGACCCGAAAACGTTAAACCTCGGCCTTGCCCCTCCCACACATAAAATATAATTTACCGTTCCTTCCTGATATAGATCAAGAACATGGTCAAGCCGGCGAAGCGTCTCGGGGCCTGACTCTCCTGTTTCTTTATCAAAGTCATTGATCAGAACAGCCGCAATCGATACCTTTGGAATGGGGTCCTCGAAAGTCTGTATAACGGCCCAGGACCACAGACCCGCCCCGATAAGATCGATACACACGATAAAGAATATACCGTGCAGGAATTTAAATAAGAATTTTTTCATCGGATCAAAATTTAAAGAACGCTATTGAAGGTAGCAACAGATTAATTTAGTTTCAGAGCTTTTACGGCACGGGATACGTGACGCGTTTTCCATAAGCAGAGAATTCTTATTTGCCTGATTTATTCAATTGGAAAAACTCAATGACCTGCAATATCCCTATCCCTAAATATCCAACAAGAATAAGCCAGAGACCGTAGCCGATATTTACCTTTAATATGATCTTGTCGAGATCCGTGGTCATTATCTTAAAGGTCGCAAAAGCAAAAATAGCAATACCAATAACCCCAATAGCCAGCCTGACCCACTTGTTGTCTTTAAGCGCATTCGTCAGACCAAACATAACAACAGCCAAAAGCGGAACGCCCCATATCAGGAAACTCTTCTTATCGGCATTTTCGATATCAGGCTGAAAGATGTTGATGACGCTGATCATGAACCGGGATTCTTCGCTGTTGGCAAGAATAGGCACCTTAAAACCGCTGATGCTGTCGATCGTGGCTTGCTTCTTTCCCGTCAGTAATTTGGTTACCCCTCCGATGGCTTCAGACTCTACCGAGACCCATGGCAAAAAGAATGAAACAAAAATGATCAATACCAGAACGGCCATAATCGTTTTTCTGATTTTCATCTTCTCCTCCTTTTTAGTTTCAAATATGTTATTGAGAATGACTGCCTGTCCGGTCACCCTTTCCCCAAGTTTTCTTCAAATACGAATCTCTTCCCGAGAAAACCGATAAGTATTATACGGAATAGGAACTGTTGTGGATTTTCGCATCTGAAATTCAACTAAATTTACCTTTTCCCTATGTTTAGAAATATTATTATATCACTCAAGCGAAAAAAAGTAATGATTTTACGCAAATCGGAGAACGCCATAATATTGACAGAAAAATTTATTTTCCCATACAGGATATTATCATAATTCATCACCTCCATGCCCGGGCATCCGTGAAAAAAGCCCCTGCCATCTTGACTTTCGCATTTTAAAAGATTAGAATTAATTATTAACCACCTTCGGAGGACTAAATGGATATAAGCGTAATAATACCCGTATATAACGAAAACCAAAATGTTCCCATTTTATATAAAGAGCTCAATGATGTCCTGCCCGGCCTCAACAAAGAGTATGAGATCATTTTTATAAATGACGGGAGCACTGATAACACCTTAAAAAATCTAAAAGACATTTATTCCAAAGACCGAAAGGTCAGGATCATTGATCTAAAAAGAAATTTTGGTCAGACAGCGGCTATTGCGGCTGGTTTTGAACTTGCAGAAGGTGGAATTGTCATAACAATGGACGGTGACCTCCAAAATGATCCTCACGATATTCCTAGATTCTTAGAAGAAATCAACAAAGGATTCGATATCGTAAGCGGTTGGAGAAAGAAAAGAAAGGATTTCTTTTTAAGAGTAATCCTTTCTAGAATAGCCAGTTGTTTGATCTCAAAAATATTAGGTTTAAAATTGCACGATTACGGCTGCACTCTTAAGGCATACCAAAAAAAAGTTATTAAGGATATAAACCTGTATGGAGATATGCACCGGTTTATTCCTGCTGTCGCAAGTTCAAGCGGCGCAAAAATTGCGGAGATCGAGGTTAACCACAGGCCGCGAAAATATGAACAATCAAAATACAACTTAAATAGGATTATCAAAGTGTCTTTAGATCTTCTCTTATTGGCGTTTTTGTCCGAATATCATACAAAACCGATAAGGTTCTTTGGGGGCCTGGGCATCATAAGTTTTCTTTTAGGCACTTTTTCGATCATAGCCCTGATTTACATGAAGGTTTTCTCCGGCATAGACATGACGGGTAACCCTTTGATCATTCTTGCAACCCTATTTATTTTAGTCAGCATGCAATTCATTTCCATCGGCTTTGTAAGCGAAATCAATATCCGCACATATTACGAATCACAGAATAAAAAGATCTACAGCATAAAAGAGATCATTTAATAATCGCAAATTAACCAATACCACTTGATGTTAAATGAAAAGCAAAAGAAGTTTATCCTTAAAAACCACAAAGACGCCTCTGTTAGACAAATCGCCAAATCCTTAAATATAAGCCGAACCGATGTCCGCAATTTCATCAAGACCTTAGAAAAGGTCCCATCACCCGGTATCTTCTCAAAATATAAAAAGTTCTTTCTTCCTCTCTCCATCTTGGTCCTTCTCACCGTTCACTTCGCCATAAGATACAACACTTTTTGGCTTTCCCACCTGTTTGGGGATCAAAACCAATATACGGCTCTCGCACTGAAACTTGAGAAACTTGGATTTGACGGCTATAACCTTAGAGGCGTCGACATAAAACCAACTGACGAAACACAAGAGATATTTGCCATATCTTTATCGAAAGACGAAGAAGGTTCACTCATGAAAGGCCTTAAACTCGCGGGAGCAGGATATTATGACATACCTTTTTTCCATAAAGGGCCAGCCTTTCCCATTGCGCTTATGCTATCCCATCGCCTGTTCAACCGTCGGGATGACTATCTTCTTGTTCGGCAACACCTCGGCAAACAAGTATTTGAAATAAAACCCAAGTACTTTTTTTCATCACAATTTTATGCCGTTATCGTCCCGCTATTTTTTAGTATGGCTCTGATGCTCCTGACACTTTACTTAGGGAAAATGTTGTTTTCCTATAGAGTCGGCTTCTATGCCGCCTTCATGATGGCCGTCAATCCTATAAGCATACTGACTGCACATAAGTTATGGGCCGATGATATGGTGGCACTTTTTGTTGCATTGTCTGCTGTTCTTTTTTATCTGGCGCAGGAAAAGGATAAGCTCTGGTTTTCCCTGCTCGCCGGAATAAGCTGCGGGATTGCCGTCTTGGCCAAACAAAGTGCCGGGGCCATCTTCCCCGGTTTCATAGCCTATTCCATCCTTATCAAAAAACAATTCAAGCACCTGATCACTTGCGGCATAGGATTAGCCCTTATGGCGGGCCCCTGGTTCTATAAAATCTATTCAATTTATGGAGATCCTTTATATTTACCTCCTAAGCCCAATCTTCTGGAAAGCGACATAACCGGGTGGTTTAAAAAATTAGGTTCCCGCCCCCATCCGTTGAAACTTCTTTCCATCGGGATCCCCTATATCTCACCGCCATTTGTTCTTTCATATTTTACATTGAAGAAGTTTATTTTAGGGCTGCGCTTTTGGAACTCCGAAGAGAATTTAAAAAAAGAAAGGGACGGCATGATGTTTTTATGTTTCTGGATATTGGCATTTCTGTTCTTTCTTGCATTCTATATGGGAGGCCGTGAACACAGGCGCATGTTGCCAGCTTACCCGGCAATAGCCGTTTTATCCGCTTATGTTCTGGATAAATTGAGAATATGGATCAAGCAAATCTCCAATAGCAATATCATTTCAGAGTTATCTGTCGTTATTATCCTTATTATCAGTGCCTTCTGGTCAGTTCCTATGGGACTTGAAACGGTCATGGAGAACGGCGCTTTGATCATGAAACCGTTTTAACAATATTATGCGCATCCTTTCTTTAAATTATGAATTTCCTCCTTTAGGCGGTGGCGGCGGGTACGTCACCAAAGCCATAAATGAACGGCTCGTAAAAGAAGGGCATACTGTTGACCTTGTCACAATGCATTTTCGCGAGCTCAAATATGAAGAGATCTTAAACGGCGTCCGGATCTTTCGGGTGAGATCTTTTCGGAAGAAAATGGAGACCTGTGAAACTTGGGAAATGGCTAGCTTCGTGATATCCGCTATCCCTTTCGCCCTGAAACTAACTAAAGAACACAAATATGATCTTATTCATTGTCATTTTGCCGTGCCAACAGGTATCGTAGCCTATGTTGTAAAAAAACTGAGAAATCTCAACTATATCATCACCGCTCACGGATCAGATACACCCGGTTATAATCCGGAAAGATTTCAACTGGAACATAGATTTACCAGGCCGTTATTAAAAACAATTATGAAAAAAGCAAAAGCTGTTGTAGCCCCCTCGGAATATTTAAAAGATCTAATTGAAAGAAACATTCACCCCGGAGTTCCGATAAAAACTATTCCAAACGGCATCGATCCCGACATGTTTTCTATAGATAAAAAAAGAAATAATTGGATATTAATGTCGGGCAGACTTTTAGAGCGAAAAGGATTTCAGTATGTCCTCAAGGCCCTAGAAAATACTTCTCTTCCCGATTGGGAAATTCACTTGGTCGGAGACGGGCCTTATCGCAAAGAGCTTGAAATCTTGGCAAAGAAAGTTGGAAATAAAGTGGTTTTTCATGGGTGGCTGGAAAAAGGCAGCAATGAATTGATAGATCTCTATGAACGTTCAAAAATATTTCTGATGCCATCCGATGTTGAGAACGCTCCGATCTCTCTTCTTGAAGCCATGAATGCAGGGCTTGCCATTGTTACGACCAATACGACCGGCTGTTATGAGACAGCCGGCGATTCGGCCTTACTGGTTGATCCTCATGATACCAACGGAATAAAAAACGCCGTCTTTCAGTTTGCTCATGATGAAAGCCTTATCGACGAATTCGGCAAAAGAGCTCGTAAACGATCTATTGAGAAATTTTCGTGGGATATGATCATCGAAGAATACTTGAAACTTTACCGGAAAATTTGTAAATGAAAATATGCTTTGTTGTCAGCCAGATCTTTGCGTGGGGTAAATGCGGTGGTTTCGGCAGTCTTACCAGAACCCTGGGGAGAGAACTTGCGAAAAGAAACATCAAAGTTTACGCCGTAACGCTTAAACGCCCGGATCAGCCTCCCGTGCAAGAACTGGACGGCATAACAGTCCTCGGATATTCCTCAACTTCCATCCTTTCAAGCGGCAAGCTTTACCGGGAATGTGATGCGGATATCTATCACTCTGAAGAGCCGTCCATGGGAACATACATCGCCCAAAAAAGCATGCCGGACCGCAAGCATATCATCACCTCACAAGACCCAAGGACTAGCCGTGATTGGTTGGTCGAAAGCCGTTATTTTTCTCTAAAACAAAAGATCACATTTCCATTAATGTACCTTTTTGAAAAGAACTCTCTTATCAAAAAAGCCGTTCAAAAAGCAGATACCGTTTACTGCCAGGCAAAATACATCGCCCTGAAAACTAAATCATTATATTCCCTCTTCGTTAACCCTGCATTTCTGCCCAATCCGGTCATTATCCCTGAAAAAGAACCTGTAAAAGCCGACGAGCCGACAGTTTGTTTCCTGGCTAGATGGGATCGGAGAAAAAGACCGGAGATCTTTTTTGAATTGGCAAAGAAATTCCCCGAGGTAAAGTTTATCGCAGTCGGTAAAGCGCACGATGAGAAATACGACAGTTCTTTAAGATCAAAATATTCGGATGTTTCCAATTTAGAAATGCCAGGTTTTATCGACCAGTTCACTTCCGGAGGATTGCAGGACATCTTGGAAAAAAGCTGGGTTATGATCAACACGGCCGCAAGAGAATGCCTTCCGGTATCCTTCCTGGAGGCCGCGGCAAACAAGTGCGCGATATTAAGCTCCAATAACCCCGACGGTTTTGCTGAGAATTTCGGTTATCATGTCAAAGACAATGATTTTGCTTCAGGAATTGCTTTCTTACTTGATAAAAATAAATGGCAACAAAAAGGCCAGGACGGATATAATTATGTGAAACAGACACACGAACTGAACACCGTGATTAATCAACATCTCGCGGTCTATAAGGATTTGTTATCTTGATGGAAATCGACAAGCAAAAAATATTGGATTATTACGAAGACCAATATAAGAACGGCAGAGTATGGACCGAAGAGGAATACTATGTCTGGATCACTAATATGCTCGGAGATATTAAAGATTGTAAAATCTTGGATGTCGGTTGTGGCAACGGCGAAATGCTCAAGGCCATAGAACAAAATGGCGGGCAGCCTTACGGAATAGAAATTACCCTGACGGCGCTAAAAAACGCAAGAAACACAACACCGAGCAGCGCTCTTATCCTTGCCTCTGCCGAAGAGACCCCCTTTAAAAATAATTTCTTTGATCACATTATATTCGCAGGCGTTTTCGAACACGTTTTTTCCGAGGAAAGGTCTTTAGAGGAACTCCATAGGATCCTTAAAGATAACGGAAAAGTCATATTCGTTGTTCCCAACAAACACTGGCTGGGCAAACCGTTAGAAAAAGTCGCCCAACCCCTTGCCTGGCTCTTTAGAAAGATCGTGGGACGAAAACATATTGGTCGCCAATTGATCGACCGGGAATACACGATCAAGGGATTCAACTCACTGATCGAGAAAAAAGGGTTCGAGGCCATCGATTGGCGTCCTTACCAAATCGATATCGGGCTTGTTAAGAATAGAAAATATTATTTGAAATTATTAAGTAAAAATCTTGTTCCAGCAAAATTATGCAATCATCACGTGTTTATCTGTCGGAAGCAATTGAAAGAAAAAAATAAATGAGAGTGTTGCTCATCAGACATCATTTTACGCGTTCGGATAGTACTGGGCATTATCCGTTTGTCAGGAACATCTCCCCTCCTCTCGGGCTGGTTTATCTGGCAACCATTCTAAATGAGAATGACAAAAATGCCGCCATAAAGATTTTAGACTCAAAAGCGCTGAACATGACCGTCGATCAAACAAAAACAGCCATTAAAGAATTCAAACCTGATATGATCGGCATCACATCCATTTCCGAAGCCTTACCCGGAGCCGTTGAACTGGGCGAAATCTGTAAGAACCTCTTCCCTGACACCCTGCGTATCCTCGGAGGACCGCACATGTCGACAAATCCGGTCCCCGTCATGAAGCTTGGGCTGTTCCAACTGGGCGTGATCGGCGAAGGTGAGATCACCATGAAAGAGATCTATGATGCATATAAAAACTCCGGTGAGATCCCGACGGCCATCAAAGGGACATGTGTCTATAAAGACGGAAACATCATAACCAATGAACCTCGCCCAAGAATATTGGATTTGGATACTCTGCCTATCCCTAACCGGGCATTCTTGGATAACAAAATATACAGCTCCTATCTTGCCAGGAGGCCTTATACATACATGATGACAACAAGAGGCTGCCCGTTCAAATGCGCGTTCTGTTTCAGAACGGTCTGGGGACGCAAGGTCTCTTTTACCAGCAGCCGTCGTATTCTTGAGGAAATAAAAGACTGCCTTGAACGATTCAAGATAAAAGAGATCGCCTTTAAAGATGATACGTTCACAATAAATAAAAAAGTGATTCTTGAACTCTGCGATATGATCAAAAAGGAAAAGCTCAAGGTCCGCTGGACGGTCTTTACGAGGGTTAATACCGTCGACGAAGAACTCTTGAAAGTAATGAAATCAGCCGGCTGCTACAAAATCGACTTCGGCGTTGAATCCGGCGATCAAGACATGCTTAACTTAATGGAAAAAGGCATCACTCTCGAACAAGTCCGCACGATATTTAAACTGTGCCGGGATTTGGGTATTCAAACACATGCCTTCTTCATGATCGGCTACCCGACCGAAACGGAAGAAACCGCCGAAAAGACAATCCGTTTCGCTCGGGAAATCGCCGACTGGGTAAGTTTTGCCGCAACATCTTGCCTGGAAGGCACTCGCCTTTATGAATTCGCTGTTAAAGAAGGCTATCTTGTTCCGAAGCCCATCAACGCTCTTCTAGGCGAAAGTGACGTGGAGAATCTCTGCAACAGTCCTGAGCTTCCAACGGAGAGAATACTGCAATTGGTCAATGAGGCCTATAAACGGTTCTACCTCAGGCCCTCTCATATGTTGCGTCTGTTAGGATTCATGATCAAGGACGGGACAATTCTTAATTTCTTCAAAACACTACCATATATTTTAAGCAGGCTCTTCGGGAAATTCCAAGTCTTGAAAAGGAATGCTTAAACGGTCTCGAAACTATAACCGAAACATTCTATTTCCTTCTTAAAATACTCTGCTATGATCCGTTTCGTTTCCTCATCGTAATACTGGGAGTAATGCTTACTGTGGGGCCTGATCTTGTTCTTTGTCAAGGGAAGCTTCTCGTAGGGGATCCCTACCTTCCGACAAACTTCCCGGTAACCCTCCTCGAGACTCTCGTATCTAATATAATAATCGCATATCGGTTTCCCTAATCTATCGAAATAATATCTTGTATTATCCAGGATCGGAATATGCTTGCCCCCCAGATAAATGTAATCCTTTCTGGCAATCTTTTTTAGGATTAGCTTATAGTAAGCAACATAGTTGTGCCATTCCGTCATATTATGTCTGATCTTATTGACATAATACGAAAAATCCTCTTTGGGCTTAGCTTTCAGTCTCCACCACAGCGAGGACACCTGCAGATCCCAGGGATTCCGGACAATCGTAAATTTAAAATAGGAATTCCATATGTCAGGCCCAATTATTCTCTTTATCTTGTCGGGAGTAATATGATGGTAATATCCCTTCTTCCGATAATTCCTGGCATGATAATTATGGGTCACATAATCAAAAGCCTTTGAGTATCTATCGAGCGGCGTAACGATATCCTCCTCTCCGCAATGCTTGGCTAAAGCAATTTCTATGCTCGTACCCGCCGTCTTTGAGGATTTCAAGTATATATACTTGTACTTGTGAGAAATGATCATATAACAAATTGCCTAATCAGGCGCTTCTTCCCTTTTTTTCTGAAACAAGAACTCATGGGCCTCGAATATCCCTCCGATTAAAGCCACTATTACCAAGAAACCAAAGATTGTAAATGACACCGCCATGGCATCCGAAGAAGGAATGCCATATTTCCCTAATAGAAAAACAAACATACCCTCCCTCACCCCAAGACCAGAGATCGAAATCGGCAACAATTGGACAAACATGACCACAGCCGTGATCCAAACGACGGATATGATCGAAATATCAACATGGAGCCCCCGCATGACAAGATAAACCGAGATCGTTCTCACAAGGTGAAACAAAAATGATAACAATAAGGTGTAATTTGCCGTTAAAAACCTGATTTCATGAAAACTTTTCACTGCTCCCCACAATTTGTTGATCCTTGTCCGAATCGATTCCGGAAATCTGCAAAAGAACAACTTGTTAAGAAATTTTTCAACCGCACCGGAAATCGTTGTATTCATAATTGCCGCATAGAACAACACCGCAACTACAAGTCCGAGAGCCATGACAGGAAGAATCTGGGTCGAATGATGCGGCATCTCAAAGAGAAAAAAACCGACTCCCAAAATGGCTAGACTCAGTATGTGCATTGTCCGGGACAGGACAATACAAACTGCAGCTTGAGCCCTCATTTTATTCTGTTTTGACAACTTATGCCACTTGACAACCCCGCCTGAGAGCACTCCAGGCAATAACAATCCGTAAAATTGAGTCTGAAAATTGATCTTCGCTAGATCAATAACGGAAAGCCTCACCTTCTGATGGCTCAATAAAATCTTCAGCTGAAAAGCACTTATATAACGCAGCATTATTTGAAGAAAGATCGCAGCAAGGACATATTGAGGTTCTAACTTAGACAATGAAGCTATAACGCGGCTAACAGGTATATGCTGGAACAAATACCCAAGGATACCAAAAGTGATGAGGCCTTTCAAAGCCCATATCAAAATTACCTTTGTCCGTTTGTGTTCTCCCATAGACGTTGAACCTCTCCCCGATCAGGCCAGTTTTTTGGTGATAACAGCCATACCTCCATGACTCGCTGTCATAAAAATATGCCTGTCTCCAAGGGATGCTTAGGCAATCTCGAACTTATAACCGAAATATTCAATTTCCTTCTTAAAATACTTCTCGATGATCCTTTTCGTTTCTTCATCGTAATACTGAGAGTAATACTTCTCCCGGTCCCGGACCTTGTCCTTGGTTAAAGGCAGTTTCTCGTAAGGAATACCGAGCTTCTCGCAGACTTGGCGACAGTCTTCCTGAAGGTTTTCATACCTAATATAGAAATCACAAATCGGGTTTCCGTTTCGGTCAAAATAGTATCTTGTATTGTCTAAGATAGGAATATGCCTCCCATGCAACCAGATATAATCTTTCTTTGTGATCTTTCTTCGGATCCGGTTAAAATAGTCGACGTAATACTGGAACTCCGTCATATTCTGCCTGATAAGATGAATATAATGAGAAAGGGACCCTTTTTTGTGTTTGACTTTTTTTATCTTCCACCATAGCCAAGAAATTTGAAGGTCCCAAGGATTTCGCACAATCGTAAATTTAAAATACGTGTTCCACATATCAGGCCCGACCATTTTTTCTATTTTGTCAGGATTAATATGATGGTAGTACCCCTTTTCTTTGTAATTCCGCGCATGATGGACATAAGCCTCTCCGTCATAAACGCTCAAAAACTCCCTGAGCGGCGTCACAACATCCTCATCCCCGCAATGCTTAGCCAGAGCGATTTCCACGCTAGTACTTGCGGTCTTGGCAGGTTTTAGAAATATAAACTTGTATTTATGGGAGATGATCATTTTTTAATATGTGCTTATTCTTTGAGGATGTGGGCCTTGTTGTGTTTTTTATGCTTCTTTCTCTTCATGGCATTTTAATTATATAACCCCATTACACCTTCCACAAACAAAATCACAAATAAAACTTATGAATAGTGCAAAATATGTTATTGTTAATCAGTACTATTTCTTTCTAAAAGTTATACAATACATACTCGAAGATGGATTACCACCGTCCCATGAAATCCTGCCCTTTGTGCTCCATGAGCCATGCCTCTTATGAAAGAACCATTGACCAGATTGACCTTATAAAATGCGGGAAATGCCATTTTGTATATGCAAATTTAGATGAAGATCAAATAAGATTCGCAAACTCCGCGTGCAACGAAACATTTGCCTCCGAACAAAAAGAAAAACAAAGCTTTATTGACGCGGTCTGGTTCGAATTGATTGCAAAAAAAATAAAAAAAGAGGTTTCTCATGGAAAAATTCTGGACATCGGATGCGGTAACGGGGTCTTGTTAAAACATTTTTTAGGCCCCCAATGGGAAGCTCATGGATTGGATTTTTCCCCGTGGGCGGTCGAATTCGCCCAGCTTTATGGATATAAACTCATAAATTGCGAGCTTGAGAAAGCAGATTTTCCTAATGCCTACTTTGATGTCATCACCAGCACTTCAACCTTGGAGCATATTCCAAACCCTCTCCCTCATATCAGGAAAATTATAGAACTGCTAGCGCCCGGCGGTCTAGCCTACTTCTCTGGCATTCCAAACTATGGATCATTATCCGTAAAATTAAACATGAGCTCTTTCTACCAAAACAATCCCCCTAAGCACGTCAATTATTTCACTTATCATACTTTAAGCCAATTGTTCGATCATCCTGAAATATCAAAGGATATCGAATGCCTTCGCATTTACAGCTACGGTATCCCTGAACTCCATAGGGCATACCACCTTGTCCGAAATGTTTTCCAAAAAATAAACCTGGAATCATCCGAGCATCCAACGAAACCCGAAACTTCCGGTGCACTCTCCGAAAAAGAAAGAGCCCAGAGCCCTTTGATGAAAAGATTTATAATGCTTATGTTGATTGTTTTTTATTATGGCCCGGGGACATTGTTCCATTTGGGAGACAAACTACAAGTGATCGTCAAAAGAAAGTAGCAGGAGGTGTTTGGATCTGTAAACTCTTTGATAAAATGAAACCGTTTGCGAGGACAATCTAATCTGACTTCGGACTATTTAGTTTACTTACTGTCCTAATCCAGAATTACATTATTATTCATAGCATATTTTAAAGCATATAATCCCGGCTTATAAGGATTTTCATAAATGCGCCTGTAAGTCTCACATTCCACCCAGCAGTTGGGGCACTTCCCCTTTCTGATTGCCTTTTGAAGGTTTTTAACTTCCAATAAATCCCACATCTCAGCTAAGGTCTGCTTTCGGATATTCCCAATTTTCTTATCGACAAAAAGACAAGGATAAACATTTCCCTCCGAGTCAATAAAACAAGAGCTTGCCCCGGCCAGACAGGGTAAGATCCGCCGGTGAGGTTCTCGTAGAAATCTTATAATCCCCTTAAAATAGTATAACCGCGCTAATAATCGCAGGTCCCCCCATTTCTTATTTAATCCCATCTTTTCGATAAGCGCTTCAATTTCACGTTCTATTTCAACCGTATAAATATTCGAACGAAAATCAGCTTCTTTATGTTTGTAATAAAGCCCGCTGTAATTTGCGGAGCGAAATGTAAAATCCACATCCAACTGTTTAGATAAATCGAATATGTCTAGTAATTCTCTATAATTACCTTGAAATAAAGTAAAACTCAGCGATATGCGCAATTGCGGAAAATTTTTCCGCAAATCGATAAGCCCTCTTACTGTAGCCAGCGCTTTATTATATGTTCCCTTAACACCAGTAAATTCATCGTGATACGCCTCTTTTCCATGCAGTGAAACACTGACTCCCTCCAAATTACCCACTTTTAAACATTTTTCTACTTGCGCTATTATCCGAGTAGGCACAGAACCATTGGTCGGAACCCAAAGGCGGCAATCGGGTAAGAATCTCTTTATAATATCCATGATCTGAACGAGGTCCTGCCTCAAAAAAGGCTCTCCGCCAGTTAATTGGATCCATCCAACTTTGTCCAAAAAGTTCCGATTAGAAGAGAAAAATCTCTCGATCTCATCAATAGTCAGGTCATTCTCGGCTATTTTGGGATCTTGCACAAAATCCCGGCCGATATTACAACTTTTACAAAAAATATTGCACTTCGAAGTTACGGAAATATTAGCGATCATCGAAGGTTTTATTTTCAATCCTAACATCCCGCGAACACTTTGTACCGTCAAATTAAAAAGCTTCTTCCATCTGGTTTGTTTTTTGTTCATACGTTTAATCAAAAAAAG
>JAGLMJ010000060.1 GCA_023140095.1 Candidatus Omnitrophota bacterium
GCTCCCGGGAATGCCGTGTATCTTGCGGCCCGGCAAAAAGTCCTGGATGATCTGACTCATTTGATCAGCAGTGGGCCGGCTAAGGTGGTCTCCTTTTTCAATCTTGGCTACCTGTACAGTGAAATGGGGGATCTTGTAAGGGCGATCTCAGCGTATCAAATGGCGCTGGATATTAACCCAAATCACAGCAACACTCTGTACAATCTTGGAAATGTCTACCGGGATCAGGGCCGCCTGGGAGAGGCTCTTGAAGTTTATCAAAAGGTGGTCAGGCTGAATCCAAGAAAATCAGATGCTTTCATCAATATGGGCGCGATTTACAAGCGCCGAGGGGATCTCAAAGAAGCTAAAGAGAATTTTCAAAAGGCCATCAAGGCGGATTCCCACAATGCAACAGCCTACTTTAATCTGGGATATCTCGAAGAAAAGGCCGGGAATCTTCGCGAATCCATTGATTTGTACCTGAAATCGATTGAATTTGACCCAAAAAGCAAGGAAACCTACTACAATTTGGGCAATACGTATGCCCGGCTCGGAAAGAATCCTGCGGCTATTTCATTGTATCTCAAGGCTGTCGAGGTCGAGCCTAACTACATGGATGCTTGGGTGAATCTATCGATCCTCTCTTTTAAGGAAGGGGATTTTGTCAATGCGGTTAAGTATTTCGATGAGGCGTTTTTTCTGGGGTATGTTGCGCCTCAAGGGTATTTGAATGCCTTGGAGCCGTACCGGAAGAAGTAGGGGGAGATGTTCTCTAATATTAGTAAAATCTGCGCCTGTAGCTCAGTTGGATAGAGCGGCCGCCTCCTAAGCGGCAGGTCACACGTTCGAATCGTGTCAGGCGCATTTTCTTCTAACTCTATGGGAACAATGGGGTTTATTCTCAGCATTAATTTCTTTCGCTAATGGTCGATGTCATTGCTGATTGCCCGGCGAATGTCTTTGAGTTCCGGATTTTATTCGGTCGGTTCCAGGGAAGAAAAGGCCTGGACCGTTTAGGGGCGAATGTTGTGCGATCATAGCGGCACAGCATAAAATTTTTTCATCAACACCATTTTTCCGCCCTATTGTATACTCTATGAGGTCATGACTCGGGTATTATTGAATTCGGAAAATCTCAATTTGTAACCTCATAGAGTATAAAAACGCTCTCCACGACGGGAAATTTGTCCGTTTTCGGCTCGAAAAAGAAAATTTAAAAAAAGCTGAAAATTTATTGACACGCTGGGGCATGTATGTGAAAATGTCATTCAGCGTTGGGAAGCTTCGAAACTTCGAGCTTGTCGGCCGGCTGTTGTTTGAAGAATATTGAACAGCCAAAGTCTCTGGACGCTTTAGATTTCTTAAAGCGGAGAGGGGCGTGTTACTTTTTCTTAAGGTGATAATAATTAAGGAACGGTAACGCAACCATAATACAGCCAGTGATGATCCTAATCGGACACAGAAAGGGGGGATGAAAAACCGTAACGTCTGGAATCATCAAGAATACTGGTCTTTGAGCGAAAGTCTCTAGGCCCATTTGGACCTAGCCACAATAGATAAATTAAGTATGATTCAACACTCTTTGGAGGAGAAAAAAATGAGAAAATCAATCATGTTAGCAGTTGTCCTTATGGTCGCTTTAGTGGCCGTACCGGCATTTGCTAGTGTTCAAAACGTGAAGATAAGCGGCGATGTCGATACCACTTATCTTTTCCGTGACAACTTCGACCTTGGGCAGTCAACAGGGCTCAATCTCGAAGACACCAGCCAGCACCTGTTCTTCACGCAGACAAGGCTTCGCGTTGATGCTGATCTGACGGATCAGGTATCGGCAACCGTTGCTTTGATCAACGAAAGAGTATGGGAAGCGGATCCAGGTGATAGATCTGACGTATCTCTTAATCTGGCTTATGTCACATTAAGGGAAATGCTGTATTCACCTCTGACGGTTATTGTCGGTCGTCAGGTATTCAGCTATGGCAACAGTCTTGTCATGGATGCTACCGGTGCAAACAATTTGTCACCGACAGATTCCACTCTTGACAACATCGCAGAGGATATGACAAAGCAGACAGCATTAGACGCGATCCGTCTTGTCTTTGATTACAATCCTCTGACGTTAGAGTTATTGTATTCTAAAGTGGATACCGGTACGGCGGGAGCTTCTGCTGATGTTGTTACAGATGACGTTGACCTCTATGGTGCTAACGCAACATATGAGCTTGGCGATGATCTTAATACTCAGATCGAAGCTTATTTCTTTGCCAGGATCGATAAATCAACTAATGCTAATGGCGATTTTGGTTCGAAATCAGACACGATCTATCTGCCCGGTTTAAGAGCCAGCGCTGATGTTCTCGATGGTTTGAACATTCAGGGTGAAATCGCTTGGCAGAGAGGTAATCGCGTTGCTTCAACTGATGCAGTAGCTAATGACAATGAGCAAAGAGATGCCATGGCTGCTCAGGTTATTTCTAATTATCAGATCCCGAACGACATTTTACCTGACGTGTTAGAAGAATACAATCCGGCCGTTAAGTATATCTATACTTACGTATCCGGCGACAGCAACCCAGAGGATATTTCAAGTGAAGATGTTGCTGGACCTCAAGCTTCTGCCAACCGGCACACAGCATGGGATCCTTTCTTCGAAAACCAACATGGCGGAACGATCTACAACAGTCTTTTTGACTTAACCAATGCCCATATTCATGCTGTATCACTCACGGCTAATCCTATCGAGGATGTGACGACGACAGTGACATGGACAGGCCTTTGGTTAGACAAGCAGATTGATGATGGCGCTTCAAGTGATTCAGTATGGGATCTCAGACAACCGGGAACAGTTCTTGGATTATTAGAAGCGGATGTCAACCGTTCTACAGAAATTGGCTACGAAATTGACATCGAAACCACCTATGACTACACCGAAGATGTACAGATCGGTGCAAGTATGGGATGGTTCATCCCCGGAGATGTATTCCTAGGCGTTGATGGTACATCTGGCGCCCAAACACCGGGTAATGACAGCATTGCGTCACAAGCCATGGTTCATGGTATCGTAAACTTCTAATTAAATTCTGTTAGAAGTCGTTTCAGCCCCTGCTGCTCGGAAGAGCAGCAGGGGTTTTTTGTTGCTCGTGACCGATCAGCTTAAGTTTTGCTTCCGTTTGGTTCTATTTGTAAGTATTCCATCCGCCGTGGAAACGGCACATTCTTCCTCGACGGTAAAATTTAAAAAAAAGCGTCTAAAAAAAGAAAATACTGTTTCCTTTTTCATTTTTTTTTGTTATCATAGAAGCAATCCTTCCAACGAACGTCTAACATGTTGTTTCCAAAAGGGTTAAGGTTACACTCAAAAACTATTAGAAGCCATTCACATTATGACACGTGACGACATTTATGATCATTTAGCGCAAGTTTATCTCGGCAAGCGCTCAAAGGCGGATATTAAAAAAGAGAAGCAATTTAGCGCCTGGCTTCTGATTAATATCCTTATTACGGTCATCATATTTACAAGCGCCTTTTACGGCTTAACGGCTTTTTTGACCCGTCGAGATTCAGCCCTTTCGAGCCGGATCATATTTTCTTTGCATCATGGGACGATCCGCATGGAATATAATTTTACGGATTCCTTCCCGCCCGTGAAAACTTTTGCATTGAATGTTCCTGCGGTCGACGCGGCTAAATATGGCAAGATCCAATTTTCCATTCGGGGGAAAGAGGAAGGAACTCCCGGGATCGTAAAAATTGTGGTCAAGAACCGCAGAAACGAAGAAGCGTCTTATTATGTCCGGGGAGTGGGATTGGACTGGCAGGAATTTAATATTCCGTTAGATGAATTTCAGCAGATCACGGATTGGTCGAGTTTGACCGATATTTCTTTTGTTTTGGAGTCTTGGAATGTGGATAGCAAGAAGGGGCTCATTCTTATCGATAACGTATGCTTTTCGAGTTAAGAATTTTTAAAACCCACAAGAAAGGGACAAAGCTACAATGAAAATCATTTCTATCGCGAATCAGAAGGGTGGTTGTGGAAAAACAACGACAGCTATTAATCTGGCAGCAGCTTTAGGGCTTAACAAAAAAAGAGTGCTCTTGATCGACCTGGACGCCCAGGCCCACGCCTCATTAGGCCTCGATATTGAAAGTCAGGACAGCCTGTACAATGTTATTTCCAATCTTACCCCGCGCAAGTTGAAGATCGAGAACATTATTAAGCGGGTCGAGGATACTTTTGATATTGTTCCTTCCAATATTCTTGTCGGGACTCTTGAGCAGGAACTCGCTGATGAGATCGGCCGGGAATTGAAGCTGCTCGAGATCATTAAAACGATCAAAGACCAATACGATTACATATTGATCGATTGTCCGCCCAGCTTGGGGATTTTGACGATCAATTCGATCCGCGTCAGCAACGAAGTGATCATTCCCGTGGAAACAAGCCGGTTCTCTCTGCAAGGGGTGGACCACTTAATGGATATTATCACTTTGGTCAAGGACCGGTTGGACCATGAGGTCAAATGCCGTGTCTTAATCACGATGTTTGATTCCCGCCTGCGCCATTCATTTTCCATGCTTGAGACGTTCAAGGAAAAATTTGGGGCCCTGCTGTTTGATACGATCGTTCACATTAATGTCAAACTCAAAGAATCGGCCGTTTCAGGACTGCCGGTCGCTTTTTTTGATAAATACAGCCGGGGTTCAAAAGATTATTACACTCTGGCCAAAGAATTGCTTCTGATCGCGAGACTGGAACAGGAAGGGGAAGAAACCCCGGCGGAGGAAGCGGCTCCATTCGAAACGGAATCAACCCCGCAGGAAGTCACGCGGACAGAAGAACAGGAAGTTGCCCAAACAGAAGAGGTTGTGCCTGAAACGGCGCAAGACCCGGCTCTTTCGCTGGAATCGTTCTCGGAGAAAATGCAGGAGACGGTGGCTCGCGAGGCTCAGGAATTTTTTACGACCCGGTTTGCCATTGACGCGCCCGGTGCAAAATCGGTTTATGTCACCGGGAGTTTCAATGACTGGTCTTTGGATGACGGCTGCCGTTTAAAAGAAATGGACGGCCAGTGGGAGGTTTATATTCCGCTTAAGACCGGGTTTTATAAATACCAGTTTATCGTTGACGGCGTCTGGAAAGAAGACCCTAACAATTCTCGACGGGAGCGAAATTCATTTGGGGATATCAATTCTTTGATCGAGGTCAATCCCGAGCCGGCCCTTGAAGAAAAATAAACAAGGCCTCTAAGATCCTTACCGGCCGTTCTAGAGGTGGATTCATGAATAAGCGTCAGTCTGATTGCGACCAGCAGATCCTCGAAGGAAAGATCTTCGCGCTCTTATCCTATCTTTGTATCCTTTGCATCATTCCTCTTGTTTTCAAAAAAGATAATCCCTTCGTCCTGAGGCACGCGAAACAGGGGCTTGTCCTTTTCCTCGGGGAGGTTGCAGCGTTTATTGTGACGATCTTATTGCCATGGATGGTGAAACCTGCCGTCCTTCTTTTGGGCATATTATCTTTTATCGGCCTGATCGCGACCCTTCAAGGGCGTGATGCACAGCTGCCGATCGTAAGCCGTTTGGCGGATTCGATCACCCTCTAATATGTCTCTCGTCGACTATTTTCTTAACTCTGTAATCAAACGACTTCAAAAAACGCAAAAAGCACGGAACAAAAAACGCAAGGCCAAGAAACGCGCCTCCGCGCGTAAATCCCGCAAGCCCGCGAAACCGAAATCTCCCAAAAAGAAAACAGCAAAGAGATCGACGGGGGCGAAGCGTAAGGCCGCGTCGCCCAAAAAGAGCACGGTCAAGCGGCCCGTCAAGAAGGCTTCAAAGAAGCCGCCGGGAGGGAAGAAAAAGAGAACGGCGGAGGCCAAAGTAAAAAAGAAGAAGCCCGCCGCCAGAATCCCGAAGGACAAAACCCTCCCGGAGGAAGTGTGCATCGGCGAGATCACCCATTTCTTCGCGCGCATACAGGTTGTTGTCCTTAAAATGACCGCCGGCAGTATCAGTGTCGGCGATACGATCCGCATAAAAGGGCGGGGGACGGATCTCCTCCAAAAGGTCGGGTCTCTCCAGATTGAAAGTGTCGATGTCAAGACCGCGTGTAAAGGACAGATTGTCGGGCTCAAGGTCGAAAAAGACGTCAAGGTCGGAAGCAAGGTCTATAAATCGGATAAATAGAAAGCGTTTTTGCGCTGATAGGAGAGAGTGATCATGAACAACAGGTCAGGCCAGAATCTTATCGAGTATGTGTTGCTGTTAGTTCTTGTGATTACCCTGCTTGTCATTGTCTTAGGGCCGAACGGGGTGTTTACCCGGAGGGTCGATGGAACCTTAAATGCCGCCTTTAACGGCATGGAAGCCGAGGCCCGGAGAAATTAGGACGTATTGGATAACGCATTTTAAAAAAGGAAGATCTGTTATGCCGAAGAAGACGCAAGTAACACAGAAGGAGAAGGATCTTACCCGGCGGTATTTAGTGTGGTGTTATAAAACGACAAAGGAAGAATTGGACAAGGTCGACCGGTATTTCACGCAGTTAAAAGCGGATGAATTTGTACTGAAAAGGTTAAGAACAACAAAAGAATACCGGTCTTCGGATGGCGATCAAGGATACAAGGACATGGTCGATCAATTTCCGGCATATATGGAAAAGAAAAAAGTGAATGTTTTAAAGGGGAAATTTAAAAACGGGCGGGCGGGTGCGCTCAATCCGGATTATCAATATCTTAAGAACCGGTTCGCTGCGCTCGAAGGCGCGATCCGTCATTTTCTCGGCGCCGGGGAATTGAAGAAGATAAAGGAACTTTACGAACAGGAAATGACCAGGCGCATTCTTCAGGCGCGTGAACATACTTAAAGGGGCGCTTATCGTCTTTGGAGATCGCGGATCTTTTGTCTTTGATCCCTCATGAGCTGCTTCTGGCGCCTTTGGATATCTTCCATGCGCCTTTTCTGTTCTTTGATCTGAAGAGCGGAATCAATCGTGTCTTGTTTGGGAGAAGAACCCATGGATTTCGTGATGGCTGTGACGATGCCGATGAAGAGGACAATAGCAACAAGAACAGCAACAACAAGGGGAGTAATTTCTTCAAGGCCTTTCATGATACCTGATTATAAAATGAAAACGGGGATTCGGCAACCAGATTCTTCGGTGATATTTTTCTTCAGAAGGTATGGAAAGGTCAAAGAGGCCCGCGGGATATAGAATATTTTTTGTATTGTGATGTGCAGGGGCTGTTGATATAATGCAATCAGTTTAAGAGGAACAGAAATCATAAAAAAGGGGAAGAATATGCCAACACAATATGATTTTAA
>JAGLMJ010000061.1 GCA_023140095.1 Candidatus Omnitrophota bacterium
CCTATACTGGTTCTTAATGAGATTTTCTGGTGGTTAAACTGTTGAATTTCATTAAACCAACATTAAGCATTGCAATCATTAATATTCAATCAAAACCATTGAACGTTAATAAGGCAATGATACGAAATTTTGATTAAGAACCAGTATAGTTGGATTCTAAGAGTTTCGAATAGTTTTTCCGCAGTTTAAGTTTTCTTTACAGACGAAAGTTTATACATATACCAGGAGGGGCTATGATAGAGATTAAGAACATTTCGATGAATTACGGTTCCACGGTGGCCCTTGATAACGTCTCTTTTTCCGTTGGCGAAAAAGGCATTCTAGGGCTTTTAGGACCCAATGGTGCCGGAAAATCAACGTTGATGAAGATTTTGACGACGTTTATCTGCCCTAGCCAGGGGACGGCGCAGGTAGGTGGGCATGATATCCTCGAGCATCCCTTGCAGGTCAGAGAGATGGTCGGATATCTGCCGGAGAATGTTCCGCTTTATATGGATATGCGCGTAGATGAATATTTTACCTTTGTCGGCAACGCGCGCGGGGTCGGTGGCCCCGCTCTTGACAAAAGATTTAAATGGCTGCGTGAAGTCTGCGGTATTGCTTCTGTCTGGAAACACGGGATGCATGAGCTCTCCAAAGGGTTCCGTCAGCGAGTGGGACTTGCCCAAGCTTTAATCCACGATCCGAAAGTTCTTATTCTCGATGAGCCCACATCGGGACTGGATCCGCTACAAATCATCGGCATCCGTCGTTTGGTTAAGGAATTGTCCAAGGAAAAGACCATTATTTTCTCGACGCATATTTTGAAAGAAGCCGAGGTCCTGGCTGACCGTATCGTTATCATTAATGAAGGAAAAATTGTTTCGCAGGGAACCCGGGAAGAATTAGCCGAGGATGCGATGAAATATCGCTGTCATGTATTGACCGTTAAAGAGGAGAAAACGGTGGTCGAAAGGGCTCTTTCAGGGCTTCGCTCGGCCAAAGATATTTTGTTCGTGGAGCAAACGTCCGAAGGGCTTGTGACTTTTGAGATCAGAAGTTCTTTCCAGTCGAAAGAGACATGGCGGGAGATCGATACGCTCAACAAAGAAAAGGGCTGGCCCGTCAAAACTTTTAGCGAACGCACTTTTAATTTAGAGGATATGTTCATTGCGTTATTGTCTAAAACGAAGAAGGAAAAGACTCTTGTCTGATAGAGCTATTTTAGGAGGATGACATATGAGTAAAAAAGGTAACGGCACATCGATATTTACGCGGGAATTATTTTCCTACTTTAATTCTCCCATCGTGTACATCTTCATTATTGTCTTTGTTATGCTGATCAACGCGATGTTTATGTCGCAGTTCTTTCTTATCGGGAATGCCGATATGCGGTATTTTTTCGGTCTTTTTCCCATTATTTTATGCGTATTTATTCCTGCGATTACCATGCGCCTTTGGGCCGAGGAGAAGAGGGGAAACACATTCGAACTGCTTCTTACTTTTCCGATGGAAACCCATAAATTGGTTTTAGGGAAATTTTTTGCAGGCCTGATATTCTATTTACTCACGCTGGCCGGGACGCTATTCGTTCCGGTGATGCTGTTCTTGATCGGCAAGCCGGATATAGGGCCGATCATTGGAGGTTATTTAGGGGTATTTTTTATCGGGGCTTTTTTCTTGAGCGTCGGGATCTTTGTCTCAGGGCTTTGTAAAGACCAGATCGTTTCCTTCATTATTGCCATGACCGCTTGCTTTTTCTTTTATCTTTCGGGGCTCGATTTTATGGCAGGACTTGTCGATGGATGGCTTCCAGGAGTGGGAAGTTTCTTGAAGGCCAATTTTGGCATGACGCGCCATTTCGAAAGTTTCCAAAGAGGCGTGATCGATAACCGGGATATTCTCTACTTTATCGTGATGACGATTGTTTTCTTGGTCCTCAATGTCTTTTCTATCGAGGACCGGTTAAGGCCAAAGGCCAAAGTCTTTTTTTCGACGGCAGTAGGGATCTGTATTGCTATGAGCATGGTCATCAACTTGCTTTTTATGGACATGCCCCTCGGAAGATATGACCTGACCGAGAACAAACTCTACACGGTTACGGAATCGACGAAGACGATCATAAAGAACCTCAAGGCTCCCGTTCTGGTCAAGGTGTACATTTCACCGGCAGAAAATATGCCGACGGCGCTCAAAACCTTAGAACAGGATATTACCGACCGGCTTGACGAACTTCAGGTTTTCTCTGGAGGGAATCTTTCCTACAAGGTATTCCATATGGAAACGATCCATCAGCAGGCGCAAGAAGATAAAAGCGAAGACTCTCTCGAGGATAAGCTTCAGAAAAAAGGGATCGCGCCCTTTCAAGTACGCAGCATTGAGCAGGATGAACTTGGTATTAAGCTGATCTATTCGGCGGTTGCCATTGCGTATAAGGAAAAAGAAGAAGCGATCATTCCCCGTATTGTTCCGGGAGGCCTGAGCAATCTCGAATATGAACTTGTTTCGCGTATTTACCGGATGACTTTAGACGAAACGCCGAAAGTCGCTTTGGTGGCTCCTTACACGGACAAACAAGCGGATGCCCGGATACAGCAGATGTTAAAACAGCTGGGACAGACGCTCCCCGACCAGTACCGGGAAGATAAGTTCCGTTATCTTGATGCGGTCATGCGCTATGAAGATTATGAGGTGCACAGGATCCGGTTGACGAAAGAAGAGCCGATCCCTGAGGGCATCGATACGCTGGTCCTTGTCGCGCCGGAAGATCTCAATGACCGTCAGAGATATGAGATTAACCGTTTTCTCACCGGAGGAGGCAATGTCATTATAGCCGCACAGGGATATGTGTATAATTATCAAACTGCCGGTAGACAAGGGGTTAGTATCACGCCGCAGAAGATCAATCATGGCCTTAATGAGTTGATCGGAAATTATGGTGTTAAGATCAGCGAAAAACTTCTTATGGATGAGCAAAATGACACAATCTCTATTAGCGGGTCAACGGGATTCGGGCCGTTTGAAATTTCCATGCCGGTTAAGACTCCTATACAGATCTTGATTAACGAAGAAAATGTGAATTCTGATATTTCCATCACCGGAAGGTTATCTCGATTTCTCTATTTATGGGGATCAGCTTTAGAAGTGGAAGAGATTAAAGTTCAGGAATTAAAGTTGAAACAGACGATGCTATTTACTTCCAGCGGTCAGAGCTGGCTTGTTGAACATGCGGGAGGGGCTCTTAAGCCGGCAGATCTGCAGAAGGGGGCTTTGGGGTATGAAGGCTCTCAGACTTTGGGCGTATTGCTGGAAGGGCAATTTCCAAACGCTTATGAAGGCAAACCGGTTCCCGAGTGGCCTAAAGAAGAAGATGTAGATGAGGCGACCGATGAATCTATAGCGGAAGATATTAAACCGGGAGAGGTCGTCTTAAAGCCGGGCAAGTTGCTGGTCATGGGCTGCTCTAAGATGTTTGAAGAAGATATTATTCGCAATGGCGGCATGGCTAACTTGTTCATCAATTCTGTCGATGCCTTAACGCTCGGCGGCGAGTTGATCAAGATCCGCGGGCACCGGCCGATCAGCCGTTCGATCAAAACGGTCAATAAGATGAAAAAACTGTGGTATCGTTTCATGACCATATTTCTGGTGCCGCTTATTGTTATTATTTTAGGCAGTATCCGGGCGGTGCTGCGCAAAAAAGAAAAAGAGCAATATCTGAAACTATTAGCCATTAGCGCGGAGTAAAAAGGGATGAACAAAAAAAGCTTAATTATTCTTTGTGTTATTTTTGCCGTTCTGATCGGTCTTGTCTTTATCAAAAGAAGCGTCAAACCGAGAATTCCCACGACGGAAGAAATCATCGATATTATTGTTCCGGAGATTAACATCGACGGTCTTTCTGATATCGTTTTGAGGCTGGGGGACGGCAGCGCGGAAGATAAGGATGAACTGCGAGATATTCACTTGGCTAAAGAGGGTGATCAGTGGATCGTTAAGACCCAGTACGGTGTTCGCGCTAATGAGAAAACGATCACCCCGGTTTTAGATAAATTCAATCAACTCAAAGGAGAACTAAGGTCCGATAAAAAAGGGCTTCTGAGCGATTATGGTATCGGGGATGATGAGGGTGTTCATGTTGAACTGCGACGAGGAGACGCCAAAGACATTCATGTTATTGTCGGAACGAAAAAAGCCGGCTATCAGAATAATTTTGTCAGGTTCGGGGGGGCAAACGCTGTTTATGTTGTCAATGAAAACCTTTTAGGGGCCCTTGGCGTGCGCGGCGAGGGGGAAGACCAGAAGCTTGATTCGAAAAAGTGGGTGGATAAGCGCCTTGCCCACCTTGAGGCTGATGATGTTGTGGGGGTTGCGGTCACACTGGCTGTCAACGGGTCAGAAGAAACCGTTATTGATATCAGAAAGAAGTCCGTTGACGGGAAGAAAAAGTGGCAAAGTGTTAAGCCGTATGCGTTCGGTTTGAGCGCCGCGAAGATCAAAGCCATGGTAGAGAAATTCAACAATACGTATGCGCGGGATGTTATTGCGCCTGACGTGACGGGGGTCTTTGATGCTCCGGGGTGGACAGGGACCTTTACATTGGAAGGCGACGCTCCATTCAAACTCGTGCGGGGGGCTAAAGACTCGGAAGAAAAAAACTATTATGTCAAACAGGAAGGGGCCGGGTATTTTTATCTCGTTCCCGTTTCGACATTTGATAGCCGCGAGAAGCAGCAGGGAGATATTTTCGCGAGTAATCCTTTGAAAGTTGAAATGGGCAATGTCGATGAGATTAAGATCTATGATATAGATAGTAAAAAAAGATTCAGCGCGTTAAAAAAATTACCGTCCGAGACAACCGAAACATCGACAGGGAATGATACGGAAGATCAAGGATCTAAAGAAGAACATATATGGCAGGCCCCGGACGGCGAGACTATCGAAACGGCAAAAGTTAAAGGCATTATCGATAAAATAAAGAAGATGGATCTAGAGGCAGTTTCACAGCCGGCTTCTTCTCCTAAAGGGGCGCTGACCGTAAATATTACTAAGAAGGGTGAGACGAAAAAGTATACGATCAGTAAAGATACGGTATTGGATAACGGCAAAGAATGCCATTTCTTGAGGCTAATTGGAGACAATCAGGATTATTGTGTTTCAAAGGCTCATGTGACGGCATTGCAGAATGCCCTTCCATAACCGAAGAAACAAGGGAAGAACGGTATGAAGAAGCTTGAGATATTGAAAGAATTTAAGGAATTTGTCGTCAGAGGAAATGTGATTGATATGGCGGTCGGGATCATTATCGGGGCCGCCTTTGGGAAGATCGTTAATTCGCTCGTTGCGGATGTTGTTATGCCTCCCGTCGGAGTCTTGATCGGGGGGATCGATTTCTCGAATCATTTTATCAATCTTTCCGGTGAGTCCTATGCGACGCTGGCCGAAGCGCAGGCGGCAGGGGCCGCGACTTTAAATTACGGCATTTTTTTAAATACGATCCTTTCATTTCTTATTGTTGCTTTCTGTGTGTTTTTTCTTGTCAAGCAAGTCAACCGCCTTAAGCGCAAAGAGGATGTTACCTCGGTCGCGCCTACGCAAAAGTCATGTCCATACTGCTTCACAAGCATTTCCATTAAGGCAATGCGCTGTCCGTTCTGCACGTCTGAGTTGAGCGCTGCTGGAGGCTAAAGCGCCGTTTTCAGTCAATCCCAAGTTTCAAAGCTTCAAGCTTCAAAGCTTCAAGTTTATCTTGTTCTAAACATTGTTTGACGTTAGAATAGGGCATCTTTTTCGTCTAAAAAAAATAAAAATCGTGAACTATGATAAAGAAAAATAATGATATTTTTGCCAATTTAAATGATCGGCAATTGGAAGCGGTGAAATATAAACCCGCGCCCTTGCTTGTCTTGGCCGGGGCCGGCTCAGGGAAAACACGTGTTCTAACAACACGCATTGTCCATATGATCCAAAGCGGCATCGCGTCGGAAGATATCCTGGCTGTGACCTTTACGAATAAGGCCGCGAAGGAAATGAAGGGCCGGGTTGCCCGGCAAGTCAAGGTTCCGGTTACGATCGGGACGTTTCACTCCATTTGCCTGGGCATTTTACGCAAGAACGCGGCCCACATCTCACTCGCAGATAATTTTACGATCTATGATGATAAGGATCAGCTTTCGATCATCAAGGACTGCATGAAAAACCTTGATATCGATGAGAAGATGATCAATCCAAAGCATGTGCGGGAGCGCATCAGTCGGTACAAAGATCAATTACAGTCGCCGAAAGAGGCCGCCGATGACGAAGCCAATTATGATGACGGTTATTTTATCCCGATCTATCAAAAGTATGAGGAAAGGCTGAAGTCCTGCAACGGTGTTGATTTCGGCGATCTGATTGCCAAAACGGTTCTTTTATTTTCGCTCGCGCCGGAAGTACTTCAAGCTTATCACCAGCAATTCCGGCATATCCTCGTCGATGAGTATCAAGACACGAATTTTGCTCAGTATATGTTCATTAATCAGTTAGCCGGGAAGCACCGCAGCATCACTGTCGTTGGAGATCCGGATCAGTCGATCTATGAATGGCGCGGGGCCAGCGCGGCGAACATGATGAAGTTTGAAAAAGATTTTAAAGGGGCCAAGGTCATCCGTCTCGAACAGAATTACCGTTCCACCAACACCATTCTAAAGGCGGCCAATGCGGTGATCGCCTGTAATTCCAATCGAAAGCCGAAGAGCCTTTGGTCAGAGAAGGGGGAAGGGCATTTGATCGAGTTATACAGGGCTCAAACGGACCGGATGGAGGCGCAGAACCTTATCCATAAAATACTGATGGCGAAGAAACAAGGGTACTGCCCGAAAGATATGGTGGGGTTTTACCGCACTCATTCCCAGTCCCGCGTTTTTGAGGAAGAGCTTCGGCGGAACAATATCCCTTATATGATTGTCGGGAACGTGAAATTCTACGCGCGCAAAGAAATCAAGGACTTGCTCGCTTATCTGAAGGTTATCTGCAATGTGGGTGATGAGGTCAATTTGTTGCGCATCATTAACACGCCGAAGCGGTCGATTGGCAAAACAACAGTCGAGAAGCTCCGGGCCATTGGCCATCATCAGAGCCTTAGCCTGTATGAAGCGATCGGCTGGTATAGCAAAGAATCCAAAACGCCCCAGCGGTTAAAAAAGATCCTATCCCTTTTTTACCAGATGATCAGGATCTTCAGGGAAT
>JAGLMJ010000062.1 GCA_023140095.1 Candidatus Omnitrophota bacterium
GTCGCCGGATGGCAATTAAACCATAGAAAGCCTAAACTCGCCCCCATGATCGCCGAACAAAAAACAGCAAGCTCCCCGGTTCCGGAGATAAAAGGAATAAAAAGATATTCGCTGAACGTCAAGTGGCCCGTAATGTAGCTTAAAACAGCCAGTGTTAACCCGACAATCAAGACGCAGCCGATCGCCAATCCATCGAGCCCGTCGGTAAGATTGACCGCGTTCGACGTGCCGATCACAACAATAGCGGCGAAAGGAATGTAGAATATGCCCAGATCAACAATGACATTTTTAAAGAACGGAAAATCTAATTTCGTCGAAGTGTCGGGATTAAAATACACGTAGCTTCCGATAAAACATCCGAGCATGATCTCCCAGACCAGCTTGGTGCGTTTCGTCAGGCCGCGCCGCCCTTTCTGCGTTAGCTTGACGTAATCGTCGACCCACCCGAGGATCGCAAGCCACGTACATGTAAAGGCCGTCAGGAGAATGTATTTATTCCCAAGATCAGCCCATAAGAAAACAGACAGTAAAATACTCGCAACAATAAAAACACCCCCCATCGTCGGGGTCCCTTCTTTAGGGCTATGAAACGGATCGAGGTCCGGACAGTCATCTCTTTTCGCGATCTCCCGAACCTTCATATGTTTCAACCATTCGATAATAAACGGCCCGAAAACAACGCAGAACAGAAACGTCGTCAGCCCCGCCATAGCAGTCCGGAACGTGATATACCGGAAGAGATTGAAGCCGGAGAAAATATGCCTGAATTCAGATAGATAGTAAAACATATCTTATTTAAATAGTTATCGGCTAGTCCAAATACCAAATCCCAAATTCCAAACAAATCACATTATTTGGATATTGTTTTTTGAATTTTATGATCCAAAATGTTTTTTCAAGAATATAACAACCTGTTCCATACGCATGCCCCGCGAGCCCTTGACGAGAACGGCATCACCGGGACTGCAAAATTCTTTTAGTCGTTTTTGCGCTTCCTTTAAATCCTTGCAATGCAAGCCTGTGCCGCTGCCCTTAGCCCGATTAAATCCTTGTGTGATATATCGCGCATGACGCCCAGTTGTCAAAACGACATCCGCACGGGATCTCCCGATCATTTCTCCTGCAGACCGATGCAAGTGAGCAGAACGCGGACCCAGTTCCAGCATATCCGCGCACATGACAACCCTCTTTCCTTTTATGTCTAATGTATCGAGCGTATGAATAGCGCTTTTTAACGAAATAGGATTGGCGTTGTAGGTATCGTCAATAAGCCAAAGCCGGCCGATCTTTGTTATTTCCTGTCGGGCATCACAAAACTTAAATCGGGCCAGCGCGACAATAATATCACTATAGCGGATTTTAGAGGCCAAACCACAAGAAACCACGGCTAAAGCGTTATAAACATTGTGCATCGCGACACTGTTGATCTTAAAAGCATGGCACTTCACCTTAAAATGGAGGCACCGGTTATTCCGGACAATGATATCATTAGCTCTATGGTCAACATTCTTGCCGCATCCGAAACGGATTACTTTTTGCCCTTTATATTTCCTCGGAATCCTCGCCAGATAACGGTCATCACCATTGACAATGACGGTGCCGCCGGGTTCCATAGAATTGATCAATTGCGCTTTTTCGCGGAAGACCCCTGCCGGGCTTTTTAACCTCTCCAAATGAGATTCGCCAATGTTCGTAAAAATACTGACCGTCGGCCGCGCGATCTTTGCTAACCAGCGGATATCTCCGGGCTGATTGGTCCCTAATTCAAGGATCGCGACCTGGTGGGAGGAATTCAGATTAAGAAGGGTTAGCGGAACACCGTATTGATTATTCTCTGTTCCGACATTCTTAAGGACCTTAAAGCGCTTCTCTAAGACCGAAGCGACCATTTCTTTGGTCGTCGTTTTACCGGTACTTCCTGTAATGGCAATGACCGGAATACAAAACCGCTTGCGATGCCATGCCGCGATCTGTCCGAGAGCCTTGGTGGTATCAGCAACGCGAATGACCGTTATTTCATTTGAACAAGCGATTTTTTTTGAAACAATGACGGCGGCCGCGCCGCGACGGATGGCCTGCCGGATAAAATCGTGCCCGTCAAACCGCGCGCCCGCGATCGCAATAAAAATATTTCCCTTGCTTGTCTTACGTGAATCGATCGAAACGCCGTTTACCGTCGATGAAATTGATCCTTGAACAAATGTCCCCTTCGTGGCCTTTTTAATTTCTTCAACCGTTAACATTTCAAGAACTTCTCGATAATTTCCCGTTCATTAAAATTGATCGGGCCATCCGCAAGGACCTGATACATTTCGTGGCCCTTACCGGCGATGAGCACCGTATCACCAGACTTGGCTTCTTTGAGCGCTTCCCCGATCGCTTCCTCTCTGTTGACAACAACCTTATAATTATCCTTGTCAAACCCGGGAACGATCTGGTCAATGATCGACTGCGGGTCTTCGCTTCTGGGATTGTCGCTCGTTACAATGGAGAAGTCCGCTAACCGGCCGGCCACTTGCCCCATAAGGGGTCTCTTTGACTTATCGCGGTCACCGCCGCAGCCAAAAAGAAGAATGATCCTCGCTTGACTGATCTGGCGAATCGCAGAAAGAACATTCAGAAGCGCGTCCTGCGTATGCGCATAGTCGATAAAGACAGCGAAGTCCTGGCCGTATTCGACCCTTTCCAGGCGCCCGGAGACAACGCCTAAACGCTCGATCCCTTTTTTTATGGTATCGAGATCCAACTTCTCGGCAATGCAGGCAGAAACAGCAGCGAGGATATTATAAATGTTGTACGTCCCGATAAATTTTGTCCGGATCTCGATGTCACCAGCGGCACAGGCCAAAGTGAACCGGCTCCCCGATAGATCCAATTGGATATTTTTAGCCATGACATCCGCTTTCTGTTCAATGCCGTAAGTGACGATCTTGGCTTTGGTCATTGTCAATAGCTGGCGCCCGAAAGGATCATCCGTATTGATAACAGCCGTAGCTTCAGGACCTAATTCGGTAAACAAGCGCGACTTAGCCGAGAAATAATCTTCCGTGGTTTGATGATAATCGAGATGGTCGCTGGTCAAATTGGTAAATATGGCCCCTGCAAAATTGATCCCGTGAACCCGGCCCTGCGCCAACGCGTGCGATGATACCTCGATCACGCAATAAGGAACATCCTGCCAGGCTAGCCCCGTTAAGAAATGCTGGTTATCAATAAAACTCGGCGTTGTTTGCCGCGCTGGAATAACATTGTCCGATAAACGATAATTGATCGTGCCGACCACGCCGCACTCTTTGTCAGCTTCATTGATCATAGCCTCGACTAAATAGGCAACCGTTGTTTTTCCGTTGGTTCCCGTAACGCCGATAGTCCTGACATCCTCCGACGGGTTCCCGAAAAGCTTATAAACGATGCCTTGAAAAAATTCCTGGGGATCGTCCACGCTTAAAAAACAGACACGCTCATGCTTTTTTTGAAGATGTTCAACATCGCCGCTTGCCGCAACAGCAAAAACCCCTTTTTTAACCGCCGCTTCAATAAAATCCGCCCCATCACGGGACTGCCCTTTAATCGCCACAAAAACACCCCCTATCATGGCCTTGCGCGAATCGCAACTAACGGAGAGTACTTTTATTTGTTTAAAACGCTCTTCGATCTTCCCGGTATAGATACCGTCTAGCAGTTTATTTAATCTCATACAACTCCAATCCTTCTTTTCCTATTCGGAGATTTTAAGATATTTTAACGCGTTGCTCATCACTTCCTGAAAAACCGGTGCGGAAACGGTACCGCCAAAATAGCTTGGATGCGGCTGGTCAAAAACAACAACGATCGCTAAGCGGGGATGATCGGCAGGCGCAAATCCCATGAAACTCGCATAATATTTTCCGCGGACATATTTTCCATCAATGACTTTACGCGCCGTTCCAGTCTTGCCGGCCACCTTGACGCCTTTGATCTGGGCTCTTTTTCCTGTTCCAGTTTCAACAACCCCTTTAAGGATTTCCTTGACCCGCCTTGCCGTGTCGGGACTAATGGCCCTGTCGACAATTTTCGGCTCAAATGACTTGATACGCTGGCCCTGGTTATCTTCAACGTATTTTACCACAAATGGCCGCATATACACCCCTTCATTTGCAATTGATGAAATGGCGCAAACAAGCTGCAAAGGTGTCACTGTTATCTCATAACCGATCGGGATCGCCCCGATCGTTGTCTTTGACCATTGTGACGGGTCCTTTAACCAGCCGCTGACCTCGCCCTTGAGGTCGATCCCTGTGGGAACGCCAAAGCGGAACCGCCGGCCGTATTTATACACATTGTCCGGCCCTATTTTTTGAGCGATCTTGGCAACTCCAATGTTGCTTGAAAGGCCGAAGACATCCCTAAATGTCAGCGCTCCGTGCGGACGATGGTCCGTTAAGATATGATTGGCAATGCGGTATTTACCGTCTTCACAATAAATTTTATCCTCTTCAATAAAAATATCTTCCTCTAAAGCCGCGGCCGCCGTAATGATCTTAAATACCGAACCCGGTTCATAAACAAAGCTGATCGCGCGGTTCGTCCGGTTCTCAATATTGCTTTGCGCGGCATGGTCCAAATCATAGGTGGGCTGATTGGCCAGGGCAAGGATCTCCCCGGTCTCAACGTCCATAACGATAATGCTCGCTGCCTTGGCATCATGCTTTTCATAGGCCTTATGCAAAGCGCGCTCGGCGATATATTGGATCGTTTCATCGATGGTCAAGACAAGATGAAATCCGTCCCGCGGCGGCAAGAAACTTTCCCCCATCTGCAATTGCCTCTGCCGGGCATCTCGCAGGACCTGCATTTCCCCTTCTCTTCCCTTAAGATATTTATTGTAGGATAATTCCAGTCCCTCAAGGCCCCTATTATCCGTCCCGGCAAAACCGATAATATGGGCCGCCAGGCTGCCGTTCGGATAATATCGTTTGCTTTCCCGTCGGAAACCGACCCCCTTGATCTTCATCTTTTTGATCTGCCCGGCAATATCCGCGGATAACTTGCGCTTAAGCCAGACAAAATATTTATCCCGGCCTAAACGTTCCTGAAGAAAAGCGGGCTGAAGATCGAGTAAGGGCACCAGTTGTTCCATGGCCTTTGTTTTGTCTTCCTCTGACATCAAGCGGGGATTCGCAAAAAGAGAATAGACCGGCACGTTGAACGCCAGGGGCCGCAAGTTGCGGTCATAGATCGTCCCGCGGACAGGCTCAAGTTCAACAAAATAATTATGCTGTTTCTGCGCCAGGCCGGTTAAATGCGTGGAGTTAAAAACTTGAATGAGAAACAGTTTAACGGAAAATACAAAGAGACAGGATAAAAGAACGAGCGTAACGAGGCTAAAACGAAGGTCATGTTTTTGATTTTGCATATCAGGACATCGCGCACCATTAAGTACATTTCGTCATTCTGAGCACCTCCGGTGTGGTCCTCATAGATGACATTCTAAAGAAATATTCGGAATCTACTCGGCTGTCTTGGCCTCAGCTTCAACGCCGAAGGACAGAAAACTCAACAAAGGATTTGTTCTTTTTGCGAGCTTGGATTGTTCAATCAATGGGGCTTCCATGAAGAGTTCTTTTGAGGCGGCAATTTGAACAACATCATGAGCGTCGGCGAACTGCATGTCGGAATCTTCCTCGAGCATGGCAACGCCCAAATGATGGGCCGATTTTAACATTAAGATCTTATACGTCGTATTGCCATTGTCTTCAATAAGCTTCCTGATCTGCTGCTCTTTGTTATTGCCCCTATATGCCAAGTCGACAATTTGCATCTGTATATGAATATACGTAAGCGCTAATACGATGACGACACCCATGAATTTTAAGAATTTACAAAGATGCATTTATATCCTTTCTGCGATCCTTAGTCGCGCGCTACGCGCCCGGGAATTGAACTTCGCTTCACCTTCGCTTGGCCGTAAAGGTTTTTTAACGATCAGATTTATTTCTCCGCTCTTCGCAAGACTGCGGAACTTCTGTTTGACGATCCGGTCCTCCAGCGAATGAAACGCGATAACACCGATCCGCCCGCCGGTTTTTAGGACGTCGAAGCACTTATCGAGAGCTTCTTCAAGCCCTTCAAGTTCGCGATTGACCGCGATCCGAAAGGCTTGAAAAGCCCTTGTCGCTGGATGAATTTTCTCCCTCCTGCTGTGACGCGGCATGGCGCGCAGGATAATGTCGCTCAGTTCCTTTGTGGTCTCGATCGGTTTTTCTGACCGGCGCTGGACCACATAACGGGCAATGCGATGGTGCCAGC
This sequence comes from Candidatus Omnitrophota bacterium, assembly GCA_023140095.1. Next base: position 6,289 of record JAGLMJ010000062.1, read on the forward strand.
GCTCTTGCCCAAAATCCTTAAGGATCGCCGAAATTTCTTTCTCCGACAACGAATTCACCAGGTCGAACGCGGAAATGTAACTGTCCTGGTCCATGCGCATGTCGAGCGGCCCTTCCGCCCGAAAGCTAAAACCTCTCTGCGCGTCATTCAACTGAAAACTCGAAAGCCCCAGGTCCAGCAAAATGAGATCGACCTCTTCGATATTTAATTTCGCTAAGACCTTATCGACATTCGAATAATTCTCGTGAACAAGATCACATTGGCCCCGGTAAGCGCTTAAATTCTCCCGCGCAAGCGCTAAGGCCTGGGCATCACGGTCAATGCCGATCAGGCGCCCCTTTGGCCCGATAAGCTTTACGAGGACCTCGGCGTGTCCTCCTAAACCAATCGTACCGTCGACAACAATGTTTCCGCGCTCCGGCCTTAAATACTCGATCACTTCATTGAGCATGACCGGAATGTGAGATGCCTTCTCACTGCCTGTTGTCTCCTGGGAATGGTCCATAATCATCTAATCCATTAACATGGATGGTGCTCCGTTAAAGAGTGAGTATATTTTCGGCGATCTGTTCGAAAGAATCGCTTGAATTTTCATAGAACGCATACCAGCTTTTTTTGTCCCAGATCTCAATGCGATTGGAAACCCCGATAAAAATCGTATCTTTTTTAATGCCGGCATATTCCTTGAGATACGGAGGGATAATAAAACGTCCCTGCTTGTCGGGAGCCGTGTCGGCCGCGCCGGAGAAGAACATCCGGTTGAACGACCGCGTCTCCTGTTTGGTAAATGACATTGTCTTGAATTTTTGTTCGACGACGCGCCACTCATCCTCGGTAAACATAAAGATGCATTTGTCCAAACCGCGGGTCAAAAAAAACCGGT
>JAGLMJ010000063.1 GCA_023140095.1 Candidatus Omnitrophota bacterium
GACCAGCAGATGCGCCAGCTTCATGAAGAATTGACCTCGACGGAAAATAAGATCACTTTCGCGCGGCAGTATTATAATGATGAGGTGAACCGGCTCAATACGGCCGTTCAATCTTTTCCGGATAATTTCATTGCCGATGCGTGCAAGTTCGAGAAGCGTGATTTCTTCGAGCTCGATGATGATTCCGAAAAAGAAACTCCTAAGGTGAAGTTTTAGCAAAGAGTAATAACCAAAATACAAGCACCAAATTACAGGCAATAAACAAATTCGAAGCACCAATGACTAAGCGGCGGATAAGCGTCCGTTTTGAATTTTGTATTTGGAATTTTGTAATTGTTTGTGGTTTGGGATTTGGGCATTGAGATTTAAAGCTTTCGTTTGATGATCGAATATAAATGCCTTATTCATTCACAAAAATCGAAGAAGACAAAACTAAGACCATTAGTTTTGTCTTCTCTTTTTTGATCTTCATTTATTTTGCGGTCTTTTGGCTGATCGCTTTTCTTACCGTCAACTTTTTCAGCATTCAGGCAAGTTCCCGCACGTATTCTTTCCATTTTACGGCTTTGCCGTTCTCCCAGACATTGATCATCCTTGGGTTTGCCTTGATCATCGGTTATGTCCACTGGAGCTATACGACAGCGCATCTGCTGACAAAGATCCTTGGCGTCCTTAAAGCGGAAAAACTCAACCCTAAGGACCGTTACCATCAGATGTTCCAAAATATTGTTGAGGAGGTTTCGGTCGCGACCGGCGGCAAGAAGATGGAGGCGGTTGTGGTCCCGACGATGGCCATGAACGCCTTTGCTTTAGCGGATTTCTCCGGCGGGGCGGTGATCGGCCTGACAGAGGGGATGCTTGCGCGCCTGACGCGCGCCCAGATCGAGGCGGTTGTCGGCCATGAGGCGGCGCATATTGTCAGCGGCGACTGTCTCTCGACGACGATCACGACATCCCTTTTTGAATTGTTCAGCGGCATGTTGCGCGGCTTTGAGATGATCTTTAAAGGCGGCGGCAGGCGGGGAGGGATGCGGATTCATGGACGAGGCAGCGGCGGTGTGATCATTTTCTTGATTTTGATCTATTGCTTGCTATTCGTAACAAAATTATTGAGCCAGATCGTGCGGTTGTTCATTTCCCGCCAAAGAGAATACCGCGCGGATGCCATTGCGGTGCGCTTGACGCGCGACCCATTGAGTTTAGCCGAGGCGCTTTACGCGATCTCCTTTCGATGGCGCGGCGGCGGGCTGCCAGCGCAGGAGCTCGCGTCGATCTTTACGGTTAATCCTACCTATTCGGCTCTTGATGAGGAGAACGGGCTGTTCTCAAATATGTTCTCAACGCATCCGCCCATTGAAGGGCGATTGGATGTTTTGCTCGACATGGCGCACAGTGATGTCGAATTAGTTGTGAAGGACATTGAGCGCCAGGCCAACAGGCCGCGAACGGATGTTCCAGAGGTCGGAACCTCTTCAGCCAAATGGGTGGCCCACAAGGACGGGGCATGGCAGGGCCCGTTCAATCTAACGGAAATGATGACTTTAGGGTGGATGCGACCTGATACGTGGATCCAACGCCTTGGCGGAAAGAAAGTTCAACTGGCCTATCAGGACCAGGATGTCCGCCACATTGTGTCGAAAGCGGGGCCCGGGAAGAAAAGCGGGGCATACGAATGCCCAAAGTGCAGCTTGCCGTTGAATGTGATCTCTTATGAGGGGACCGAAGTCCACAAATGTTCTTCGTGCCGGGGAACATTAGTCGGGCAGAACGATCTACAGCGCATTATTATCCGTCAGGAAGTCGGTTTCAGCGAAAAGATCAAAAAGATTGCTGTAGGCATTAAGCGCGAAGAAAAATATTCCATAAAAAAGGTTATTAACCGCGATCCTAAAACGCTGCATAAATGCCCGAAGTGCCGGCATCCCAAGACCCGCATGATGCGCATGTTCTACACAGAGGTCTATCGTGTCGAAGTGGACAAGTGTTTCGCGTGCGGGCTGATCTGGTTCGATGGTGATGAGTTGGAGGTCCTGCAATATTTGATCGAACATAGTCTTGATAAATCTCGTTCGTGAATTATAATGATTGTGGTACAATATTTCTATTACTTTTGGATGTTAAGAATTACTTAAACAGGAGATGACCAATGGCTGAAGATAAGAATTTGCTGGCAAGGATAAGTGAAAATTTTCAAGAAGTTACCGCCTCCGGAAGCTGGGAAGCCTATTCGAAACTTTCGGGAACCTTAGACACGATGGACAGCGAATTGCGCGGATACGCCCAGAAACTGGCTATTGACGAAATGAAAGCTGTTTTGCAGAAATTGAAGAATGACGAAGATCTTGTGGATGAAGACCTGGAAAAACTCAAATCATGGATCGTAGGCGACGCGGAATACTATATCAACAGGGAACAAAATTTTGACAATTGGAACGCTGACGTGCAGCGTTTGGTCGGGGAGATAAAGGAATTGTGGATGGAGCATCCCGACCATGAGAGATTATTAAAACTAAGGGGTCTCGCGCGGGATGCCTTAAGCGCGGTTGCCAGCATCTCGTTCTATGTACAGCAAAAGGAAAGTGTCGAAAAATTTAATACCGCGACCAAAGAGATCGGCGAGTCTGAGCGCGTGGTTTTAGTGAGCCTTCTTGAGCAAAAAATTTCCACTTCCAGAGTCTAAACTCTTTACCAGGCCTTAGATTAAATCGTATTGGTTCTGATTTACTACGGACGAATTTTATGTCATTACCAGACAATAAAGGACATTTCGGAGAATTTGGCGGGAAATACGTTCCCGAGACGCTGATGGCCCTCTTAGAGGACTTAGAGAAAATATTCAAATCTTTAAGGTCAGACAGCGAGTTTAAACGGGAATTTCATTTCTACCTGAAGGAATATGCCGGCCGGCCAACGAACCTCTATCACGCCGAGCGTCTAAGCGCCCACCTTAAGACATTAAAAGTCTATCTCAAGCGGGAAGATTCCCTTCATACCGGGGCCCATAAGATCAATAATACATTAGGGCAGATTCTCATCGCCAAGCGTATGGGCAAGACGCGTATTATTGCCGAGACCGGCGCCGGCCAGCATGGAGTGGCGACGGCGACCGCGGCGGCCCTGATGGGACTTAAGTGTGTTATCTATATGGGGACAGAGGATATTACGCGGCAGGCCCTGAACGTGGACCGCATGCGTCTTTTAGGCGCCGAGGTTGTCCCGGTTACAAGCGGTTCAAAGACCCTCAAAGACGCGATGAACGAAGCGATCCGGGATTGGGTCACCAATGTCGAGAATACATTTTATATTATCGGATCTGTCGCAGGGCCGCATCCGTACCCTGTCATGGTGCGGGATTTTCAGGCGGTGATCGGGCAGGAAGCCCGACGGCAATTTCGTTCGAAGGAAGGGAAGCTCCCCGATTATTTAGTCGCGTGTGTCGGCGGCGGAAGCAATGCGATGGGCCTGTTTCACGCGTTCTTTAAGGATAAGCGTGTCAAGATGATCGGCGTCGAGGCGGCAGGCCGCGGGCTCAACACAAAACAGCATGCCGCGCCTTTAGCCAGGGGAGATGTCGGCGTCCTGCACGGAAGCCGGTCTGAACTTTTGGAGACCAAGGACGGCCAGATCATGATCGCGCATTCGATCGCGGCGGGCCTCGACTATCCCGGCGTCGGCCCCGAACATTCGTATTACAAGCAGATCGGGCGCGCCGAGTATGTTTCGGTTACGGACACCGAAGCGCTTCGCGGCCTGAAGTTATTGTCGGCAAAGGAAGGCATCATCCCTGCGCTCGAAACATCGCACGCGATCGCTTATTTAGAGAAGCTCGCCCGTCGGGTAAAACACAAGGCAACGGTGATTCTTTGCCTTTCCGGCCGCGGGGATAAGGATATGGAGCAGATTAAACCGTATATCACATAATGAACCGCATTGAAAAGAAATTCAAAGAACTAAAAAGCAAAAGGAAAAAGGCTTTCATTCCTTTTATCACGGCCGGTGATCCGAATTTAAAGACGACCGAAGAGTTGGTCCTAAGCTTTGAAGGCGCCGGCGCCGATATCGTTGAATTAGGCGTGCCGTTCTCCGACCCTTTAGCCGACGGGCCGACTATTCAGGAATCTTCCACGCGGGCCTTGAAGAAAGGGGTCAATCTTGCGAAGATCCTTAAAACGGTTGCCCGGATCCGCCAAAGATCTCAAATACCGATCGCGTTGATGACCTATTACAATCCCGTTTTCCATTACGGGGAAGATAAATTCATACGCGATGCCAAAAAAAACGGGGTCGACGGTGTCATTATTCCCGACCTGCCCCCCGAAGAAGCTAAGGGTTTGATCCGATCAGCGAAGAAGCGCGACGTCTCGGTCGTTTTCTTTTTGGCCCCGACGACAACAACGCGGCGCATGAAGAAGATCGTCAAGGCTTCGACAGGATTCATTTATTATGTTTCCATAACAGGGGTCACCGGGGCAACAAAACGGTTTTCGGCACAGAACGCGGCGAAGATCCGCACTGCTAAAAAATTCACAAAGAAAGCGATCTGTGTCGGGTTCGGCATTGCGACGCCGGCCCAGGCGAGGTCGGTCGCGAAGATCGCTGATGGGATTATCGTCGGAAGCGCGATCATCAAGCAGATCGATAAGAACAGGGGTAAGAAAAATTTAGTTAAGAATGTCTCGCGTTTTGTCCGGACGCTGTCGCGCGGGCTATAATTGATCAATATGCGGGGAAAATGGAATGTATAAAAAAGCAACTTTACGTAACGGGGTGCGGATCGTCACAAATGATATTAAAGACCGCGACAGCATTTCGATCGGATTTTGGGTCGACGTCGGCGGGCGCTATGAAGAGGGCCGGCTCAAGGGCGCGGCTCACTTTCTGGAGCACATTTTGTTCAAGGGGAGCCGGAACTATTCCTGCGAAGAGATCAAGATGCGCATCGAAGGCGTCGGCGGCGCTTTAAACGCTTTTACTTCTGAAGAACAAACCTGTTTTTACGCGAAGATCCCCTCGAAACATTTAAGCCGGACCTTTGACGTCCTGGGCGACATGATCGCCCATCCTAAGATCGCCCTGGCCGATGTGAATAAAGAAAAGACCGTTATTGTTGAGGAGCTCAAGATGTACCACGACCTGCCGCAATATTTCGTTTTGGAGCTTCTTGACGGGTTGTTATGGCCGGGGCATCCTTTAGGGAAAAGCCTTGCCGGAACGCGGGAAACGGTCACGGGAATGTCCCATCGCGACCTAAAGAATTTCCATAAAACACATTACGTGCCGGGAAATATTGTTGTCGCGGCCTGCGGCAACCTGAAACATGACAGGATCGTGAACCTGGCGCGGAGGAAATTCAGCGCGCTTAAAAGATCCCCGAAAAAAGAATATCTTAAGGTCGGCGGCGTCCAATCTGTGCCCAATGCCCGTTTTTTTAAGAAGGATATCGAACAAATGCATTTGGCCTTGGGCATACCCGGATATGACGAGTGGCATAAGGACCGCTACATCTTAAGCCTTATAAGCGTTATTTTAGGCGGGAATATGTCGAGCCGGCTTTTTGTTGAGGTCAGGGAGAAGCGCGGGCTGGCCTATTCGATCGGCAGCAGTTACAAGATGCTGCATGATACGGGGCTTTTCCTGATTCGCGCGGGGGTTGATAACCAGAAGATCGTTGAGGCGACCGCGCTGATCCTCAAGGAGTTAAACAAGATCCGGCGTTACGGAGTCAATCAAAGCGAATTCCGGCGTGGAAAGGATTATTTATTGGGGCAGTTTCTTTTGGGCCTGGAGGATACAATGGATAACATGCTGTGGCTCGGAGAGGGCATGGTCTCAAAGAACCGGATCAAAACGCTCAAAGGGATCGTCCAGGCGTTTGAGAAGATAAAAAAGGAAGATATCAAGCGCGTTGCCAAGGATATCTTTGATCCAAAGCGGTATAATTTCGCTTTAGTAGGCCCGGTGACCGGCCGGCACGAAAAGCAGTTAAATCAGTTGTTATACTCTATGAGGTTATAACTCGGATATTATTGAATTCGAAAATCTCAATTTGTAACCTCATAGAGTATAGGAACGTAGGATTTAAGATGGCTTGTTGAAGAAGAATGGAATTTTCTTGATTGACAAGTTATTTATAATCGGTTAGACTCTAGTCATCATTTTAATATAATTCATCAGAGGAGGAAAGCATGGAAGAATTGTCGTTCTATGATGTGAAAAGCAAACAAAAATTTAATGCGACAGAATATGAAGTCCGCGAAAAAAGCGGCCGTTTCTTTGCTGTAACAAAGTCACAATCCGGCACGCATGAATGCTGGCGTGTATTAAGCAAAGATCAAGCTGCGAAGTTGAAGAAATAGTTTTCTCTGTGTAGAGAACGCAAAATATATGGCCGTTAGGACCGCTCTGGTCCTAACGATCGCCAGTATCTTTAAAAGTTATTAGAAACAAGGCATTTGGTTATTAAAAAAGCTTCGTTAACTTCACGTAAAACTGCTAAATTAGTTGCAAAATTTGCTTCCGATAAAAAAGCCCAGGATATCGTTATCCTGGACATGCGCAAAGTTGTGAATTTTTGCGATTATTTTGTGATCTGCTCCGGTAACACGATCCGGCAGGTCCGGGCGGTTGCCGAGCATATTGACGACGAGTTCGAGGCGCTCGGCATGTCGTTGCGGTTCAAGCAGGGATTTAAGGCGTCGGAGTGGATCGTTTTTGATGCCGGCGATGTTGTCGTTCACGTCTTTGTGAAGGACGTCCGCGAGTTTTATGGGCTTGAATATTTGTGGCGGGAAGCGAAAGAAGTTAAGGTCGACTTAGAATAGTTTTATTTTTTAAAAGGGTCACAAGGGTACAAATCACAAGATCACAGGCGAAATTCACGATTTGAAGAAATACTTGTGAAATGTGGCGTGCCTTTTGTGACTTTTTTTTGCTATGCTATCTCATTTTAAAGCACAACTACAAACCAAACTTGAAACGTCCCTTAAAAAGGCGTTCCCTCTTTTTAAGAAAAACTTGCCTTGCGTTGAATTAGAGATCCCCGCAGATAAGCAGCACGGCGAGTTTGCCTCGAATATCGCGCTGAAATCTTCAAAATTATTTAAGAA
>JAGLMJ010000064.1 GCA_023140095.1 Candidatus Omnitrophota bacterium
GAAGGTTTGATTAAGAACCAGTATATAAGGATGAGAATGGCTAGGAATCGTGCTGTTAGCGGTAGGAAAACTTCCCCCTAAATTCTTTCATTCACCGCTTGAACCCTCAAATCTTATCGTGTAGAATAAACTCACTGATATGTGGGAAGCGCTCCATACCGTCTAATACTGCAACTAATATTCCTATTAAAGGCCATTGTAAAATACATGAAACGTTATACTATCGGTGTTGATGTCGGAGGGACCAACATCAAATTGGGGCTGGTTGACCGTTCCGGAGTGATCGTCACCAGGGCCTTTTTAGATACGAAAAATTTTTACAGAAGCAAAACAAAATTGATCGATGCGATCGTCGGTGCGGTTCGTGATCTGATCGACGAGGAAAGGTTGGCATCAAAGGATATCTTAGGGATTGGGCTAGGGCTGCCCGGCCCCATTGATTCGAGACGAGGTGTCGTGAATTTCCTGCCCAATATCCCGGGATGGAAAAATGTCCCGCTCAAGAGCATTATCCAGAAAAAATTACATATTCCTACATCCGTCGACAATGACGTCAATTTGATCACTCTCGGAGAATGGAAGTTTGGTGCGGGAAAAGGCTACAAAAACTTGATGTGCATGACGCTCGGGACCGGTGTCGGAGGCGGGCTTATTCTCAATGACGCTTTATATCGCGGGGAAGGTTTTGTCGCCGGTGAATTAGGCCATATGCCGCTCAATGAGAAAGGCCCTGATTGTAATTGCGGCGGGTCAGGATGCTTCGAATATTATGTGGGTAACGGCTATTTACTGAAGAAAGCCGTGAAGATCTTTAAAAATAAGAATATCCAGCTTCCCGATGTCTTTCATTTAGCTAAACAGGGCAATATGCGCGCGATCCGGTTTTGGGAAGAAACGGCGGTTCATATCGGCAATGCGCTTGTGGGGGTTATTAATTTGCTGAATCTCAGGCTGATCGTTATCGGCGGCGGTGTTTCGAACAATTATTCGTTCTTGGGCAAGACGATCAATGCCGTGATCAAGCGCCGCGCGATGAAAGTTCAGTCCAAAATGGTAAAAATCGTACGGGCAAAATTAGGCAATGATGCAGGAATCAAGGGAGCACAGATTTTAGTGAAGGAAGCCATTCGTGAACGTTAAACATTCCCAAAACAGAAACAGAACTTTATTATTTTCAGCTACTTGCGTTATTTTGCTGCAGTTCGCGGTTACCCATTTATTCGGTATTCCGGTTTTATCGCCTGCCTTTGCCCAGGAACAAGAACAAAAAGAGGGACGAGGAACAGAGAAAATTCAAGCTGCCGACCCTGAGGAAGTTGAGATTATCGATCTTGAAGAGATCCAGGCTGCCGATCCTGAGGAGATTCAGGCTGCCGATCCTGAGGAGGTTCAGGCTGCCAATTCTAAGAAAGTCCAGGTTTCTGATTCTGTGGAATTGAACGGAGATACGATTGAATATTCTATGGATGGGAACAAGGTCATAGCTGATGGGAATGTCATCGTTATCAACAAAAAGATGACATTGATGTGCGATCATATCGAGTTTTCGCGCGATACGGGTACGGCCTATGCGACAGGGAATATTCGTTTAGTATCCACAGGCGGCGAGATTTCCGAAATGACAGGCGAGAAATTAACGTTTAATTTTGAAACAATGTCCGGGACGTTTGATGGCGCAAAGATCTTTGCCAAACCTTATTACGGCTACGGGGAAAAAGTTGGTAAGGTTGGCGAAAATCACATACAGATGGAAAACAATTATGTGACGACCTGCGACCTTGATAAGCCGCATTACCGCATGACGGCGAAAAAAATGGATATGTATCCGGGAGACAAGTTGATCGCCCGGAGCGTCCGGATGCTTATCGGAAAGATCCCTTTACTTTATCTTCCCAGGTTCACGCAGGATTTGAGAAACAAAAAACCAAAAGTCATTTTCACTCCGGGCTACGATAAGGAATGGGGAATGTTCGTGCTTTCCAAATGGCGCTATCATTTTAGTGAAAGCTTCAAAGGGATCATCCGTCTTGATGCCAGGGAGAAAAAAGACATTGCCTGGGGGATCAATCTAGACTATAAGACGCCGAAGTATGGAACAGGAAAGATTCGGACCTATTATATGAACGAACGCAGCATTACGTCCAAGCGGTTTTGGCAAGAGCGGCCTACTCCGACCATTGAGAAAGAGCGTTTTAAAGTGGAATGGCGGCATAAATGGGAGATCGACAAGAAGACGAATGCGATCATGCAATATTATAGAGCGAGCGACGCTACGATAGTGAAAGATTACTTTGAAAAGGAATACGAGGAAGACTCTTCAGCGAGTACATACTTTTTGATAACCCGAACGATCCCTTCGGGGGTCTTGAGCTTCCGTACGGATGCCAGGGTCAACCGTTTTACATCTGCCGTCGAGAGACTGCCGGAGCTGCGGTATGATCTTTCAAACAAGCCATTATGGGATACCGGGTTTTATCTGAGGAATACAACGACTTATTCCAATCTGACGAATAAGGCGGCTTCCCCGAGCGAGGTCCGGCAAAATACCATGAGGGTCGATTCGGACAGCGAATTGTCCTACCCGATGAAGATCGGCTTTATTGAAATGACACCGTTCGTCGGGGGACGGAATACCTACTACAGTAAAGCGAACGATCCCGAGAAATATAATTCGATCCGCGGCATTTTCAGGACAGGGGCTAGTCTCAGCACGCGGTTCTATAAGGTTTTTGATACTAAGATAGACCGGCATGGATTGGATATTAACCGGTTGCGGCATATCATCCGGCCTTCGGTCGGTTATGAATTCATGAGTGAACCGACGTTAGCCGCTAGTCAGTTGGATTATTTCGATAGTGTTGACTCTTTGGATAATGCCCATCGCCTTACGTTCGCGATCGAGAATAAATTGCAAACCAAGAGAAATAACGAAACGGTAGAGTTGTTAAGAGCGATCATCAGCACTGATTTTAAGCTTAAAGAAGATCCTGCCAAAGGGGGTTTTGGGACGATCTCGACCGATATTGATTTTAGACCGGTTGACTGGATCACTTTTTATTTTGACTCGACATATGATACGCAAAAAGAGTATCTGACGACGGCGAACTTCGATCTGTATCTCAATGGAGGAGAAAAGTGGTCGGTGGGTATAGGAAAGCGCTGGAACCGTGAGGTTGATGACCAATTGACTTCGGAATTTAATTATAAGTTCAATCCGAAATGGGCCCTTCGGACGTATACGCGCTTTGATCTGCGTAACGGCATTCTTAAGGAACAAGAGTATACTTTTACGCGGGATCTGCATTGCTGGACGATGGACATTAACTTCAATGAAAAAAGGAACGAAGGTAATGAGATCTGGCTTGTCTTCACGTTGAAGGCGTTTCCGGACATGGCCATAGATTTCGGGACAAGTTTCAATAAAAGAAAAGCGGGGTCACAAAGTTCAGGAGGAAATTAATGAACATTGCTATCGTTGGATCAGGATACGTCGGGTTGGTGACCGGCGTTTGTTTAGCCCAGATCGGGCATAAGGTTACTTGTGTCGATGTCGACCAGGAGAAAATAAAGAAATTAAAGCTGGGAAAGATTCCTATCTTTGAGCCCGGTTTAGAAGAATTACTGAAAAAGAATCTGAAGAATAAGCGTCTTTCGTTCACGACCTCTATTCGCGAGGCGACAAGAAAATCAACAGCGATCTTTATTGCCGTAGGGACGCCGTCGAAGAAGAACGGCGATGCGGATCTCACGTATGTCGAGAATGTTGCCCGCCAAATTGCCGTGAACATGGATGATTATAAACTGATCATTGAAAAATCGACCGTTCCCGCGGAAACAGGCAAAAGGGTCGCTCGGACCATCAAGATGAACCTGCCCAAGAAATTTAAAAAGGATAAGAACGCGACATTGGATTTTGACGTGGCGTCTAATCCGGAATTCTTAAGAGAGGGGTCGGCGGTCCATGATTTTATGAATCCTGACAGGGTCGTCGTCGGCGTGGGATCAAAGAAGGCGGAAAAATTATTCCGCGAGATCTATAAGCCGCTCAAGCCGCATATGGTTGTCACGAATATCAATTCCGCCGAATTGATCAAGCATGCCTCAAACTCCTTTCTAGCGACCAAGATATCTTTTATGAATTCCATTTCTCAAATTTGCGACAAGCTTGGCGCCGATGTCCTAAAGGTCGCGGAAGGCATGGGATATGACAAACGGATCGGGCGGGCGTTCTTAAATGCCGGGGTCGGTTACGGAGGAAGCTGTTTCCCGAAAGACGTGGATGCTTTTGTGCGCATCAGTGAAAAAAGCGGTTATGATTTCGGTTTATTAAAGGAAGTGCGCAAGATCAATGAAGAGCAGAAGGCCTCTTTTGTCCGGCTGATTGAGGACAAACTCTGGATCGTTAAGAATAAGGTGATCGGTGTTCTCGGCCTGGCATTTAAACCGAACACGGATGATATGCGCAGCGCACCTTCGATTAATATCATTAACGCCCTGCAGCAGGAAGGGGCGAAGATCAAGGCTTACGATCCTGTTGCCATGCCTAATGCTAAGAATATCTTTAAAAAAGTAACCTATTGTAAAGATCCTTATGATACGGCTAAGGGATGCGATTGCTTGCTGTTACTGACGGAATGGGATGAATTTAAAAAGCTGAACTTTAAAAAGATCGGATCGGCCATGAAGCAACCGATCCTTTTTGACGGGCGTAATTTATATCATGATAAAGGCCTGGAGGATCTTGGTTTTGAATATTATGGTATCGGACGAGGGGTCGAGACGAACGCATAATGCCCGGAACATGGGATGAGATGAAAACAAAAGGGAAATCATAGATGTCAGCAACATTGAAAAAGAAAATTTCAACAAAGAAAGCGCGTCTTGCCGTTATCGGCTTAGGATATGTGGGGCTGCCCCTGGCGGTTAATTTTGCTAAAGCGGGATTTACGGTTTTTGGTCTGGATAAAGATGCCGACCGGGTTGCTCAGGTCAACAAAAAGAAAAGTTATATTCTTGATATTGCGACAAAAGATGTCGCGAAAGTCGTTAAGAACGGGCGTCTCAAGGCGCAGGCACAATTCGAAATCTTGAAGACCGTTGATGTTATTATCGTTTGCGTGCCGACCCCTCTTAAGCGCAAATATACGCCGGATATTACCTACATCGTCAGCGCGATCAAGACTGTCCGAAAATTCTTGAAGAAAGATACCCTTATTATTTTGGAGAGCACGACTTATCCGGGCACGACGGAAGAATTGATCCGCCCGGAGCTGGAAAAAGGCGGACTTAAGGCCGGGAAGGATTTTTTCTTATCCTTCTCACCGGAGAGAATTGATCCGGGCAATAAGAAATATGATGTCACGCGCATCCCGAAAGTGGTCGGCGGGCTTACCCCTAAGAGCGGGGCATTGACCAAGTTGCTTTACGAAAAGATCATCAAGGAGATCCACGTGGTTTCCTCGGCGAAAGCGGCCGAGATGACCAAGCTCCTTGAGAATACGTTCCGGATCATTAATATCGGATGGGTCAATGAAGTGGCGATGATGTCGCACAAAATGGGCATCGACGTTTGGGAAGTGATCGAGGCGGCGAGTACCAAGCCGTTCGGATTTATGCCGTTCTATCCGGGCCTCGGTGTCGGAGGGCATTGCATTCCCGACGACCCGCTCTATCTTTATTGGAAGGCGAAGCATCACGGATACAATTCAAAATTCATCAAATTATCGGCGGATACCAATTCGCACATGCCGTATTATGTCGTTGAATGCCTCAAAGAGATCCTCAAAGAGAAGAAAAAGATGCTCAGGAACGCGAAGCTGCTGATCGTCGGGGTAACATATAAAAAGGACGTGCACGACCTGCGCAAATCGCCTGCTTTGAAACTTATTGAGATCCTGCAGGAGAGAAAATGCCATGTCCGTTATTTCGACCCGATCATCCCTTATTTGAATATCGGGAAGATCGATCTGACGTCGATCAAATTAACGCCGAATACTGTTGCGAAATATGATTGCGTGTTGATCGCGACGGACCATACCAAGGTGAATTATAAACTTATTTTAGAGCATGCCCGTTTGATCTATGACCTGCGCAATGTCTATGGCCGCATCAAGCATAAAAAGATAAAGAAAATCTAAAGGATACATTATGGCGAAAAGAAAAAAGACCGTTGTTATTACCGGGGGGGCCGGATTCTTGGGAAGCCATCTCTGCGACCGTTTTATCGGGGATGGCCTGAAGGTTATTTGCGTTGACAATTTAATTACCGGCAATTTGAAGAATATAAAACATTTACGGAGGAATAAAGACTTTGAGTTCATCAAGCGCGATGTTTCCAAAAAGCTGCACATCACGGGCCGCGTTGATTATGTTCTCCACTTTGCTTCGCCGGCAAGCCCGACCGATTATCTTAATTATCCGATCCCGACCCTTAAGGTCGGATCATTAGGCGCGCATAATACCTTAGGGCTTGCGAAATTAAAAAAGGCGCGGTATTTAATTGCCTCGACGTCAGAGGTCTACGGGGACCCGGAAGTCCATCCTCAGAAAGAAACCTATTGGGGGAATGTGAATCCTGTGGGCCCGCGCGGCTGCTATGATGAAGCAAAACGCTTTGCCGAAGCCATTACCATGGCCTATCACCGTTATCACAAAATTGATACCCGGATCCTGCGCATTTTCAATACATACGGGCCGCGCATGCGCATTAAAGACGGGCGCGTTGTCCCTAATTTTATTTATCAAGCGCTGCACAACAGGTCTCTTACTGTGTACGGCCGCGGAAAACAAACCAGGTCGTTTTGTTATTATTCTGACCTTGTTGAGGGGATCGTCCGGCTGCTGTATTCGAGGATCCATAGTCCGGTCAATATCGGCAATCCCGATGAGTTTACGATCCTTCAATTTGCTAAGTTGGTTATCAAGGCCGCGGATTCTAAAAGCAAGATAACCTATAAGCCGCTTCCGAT
>JAGLMJ010000065.1 GCA_023140095.1 Candidatus Omnitrophota bacterium
ATCCGGTATGTGTTGGATATTGCCAAGGCCCTTGGTTCTTTAAAGATATATGTTGTTCTTGGACATAAAAGCGATATGGTCAAGAAAGTCTTAAGCGAAAGTGTCATTGCTGTTGAGCAGCCCAAAATGCTTGGAACGGCGGATGCTGTCAAATGCGCGGAAAATTATTTTCGAAGTTATCGGGGAGATGTCCTTATCATGTGTGCCGATACGCCGTTGCTGAATAAAGCTACGGTCAAAAGGATCGTTCAAAAGCACAAGAAATCAAAAACAGCGTGCACGTTCCTAACGGCTGTTGTCCATGATCCGAAGGGGTATGGACGGATTATCCGCGGCAACGGGGGCGGGGTCGTCGCTATCCGCGAAGACAAAGATGCTGTAGGTTTTGAGCGGGATATTGCCGAGATCAATGTTGGCGTTTATTGCTGCGAAAGCAAAGAGCTTTTTAATGCGCTTAAAGAGATCAAAATGAACAAGAAGAAAAAAGAATTCTATTTAACCGACATTATCGAGTTCTTTTTCGAAAAAGGCCTTAAGGTTGCGACAGTCGAAACGGAAGATCCTTTTGAAGGTTTGGGGATCAATACTCGTGAAGATTTGGCGATGGCAGAGACGATACTGCGCCAAAAGATCTTAAAAGATTTCATGCTGCAAGGTGTAACAATAGTAGACCCCAGCATGACATACATCGATGTCAACGCTAAGATCGGATACGATACGGTCATTTATCCGTTCACTTTTATCGAAGCAGACGTTCGTATCGGCAGTAATTGTCAAATTGGCCCTTTTGCCAGGATCCGTTCAGGGACGAGGATCGAAAAAAAGGTGGAGATCGGGAATTTTACCGAAGTTTCAAGGGCCAAGGTCGGCAGCGGGACATTCATGAAGCACTTCAGTTTTGTTGGCGATTCTTCGATCGGTGAGAATGTCAATATCGGGGCGGGAATGGTAACGGCAAATTTTGATGGTCAGCAAAAGCACCCAACGAAGATCGCTGACGGCGCTTTTATCGGCTCCGGCGCTATTTTAGTCGCACCTGCGAAAATAGGCAAGAAAGCGGTTATCGGAGCAGGAAGCGTTGTTCCAAAAGGAAAAACTATTCCCGATGGCAGTGTCGCTGTTGGGGTACCGGCGAAAATCATTTCAAAGAAGGAATAAAGATGAACGGTCTAGCTCTTTTTACGGGAAATTCAAATCCAGAATTGGCAAAAAGTATTTGTGAACGGTTGGATATCTCTTTGACGAATGTATTGGTCTCGCAATTTAGCGAAGGGGAGATCCGGGTTGAGATCAAAGAAAATATCCGAGGAAAAGATGTTTTTATTATTCAATCGACATGTCCTCCGACAAATGATAACTTGATGGAACTTTTGATCCTCATTGACGCGGCCCGAAGGGCATCAGCTGACCGTATCACAGCTGTTCTGCCTTATTACGGTTATGCGCGTCAGGACCGGAAAGATCAGCCGCGAGTTCCTATTACGGCGAAATTAGTGGCAAATTTGATCGTGGCGGCCGGGGCAACACGTGTTTTGACCATGGACCTGCATGCCAGCCAGATCCAGGGTTTCTTCGATATCCCTGTTGATCACTTATATGGGATCAATTCTCTTTGCGAATATTTTGATGATAAGAAACTCAAGAATCTTGTTGTCGTTTCTCCGGATGTCGGCGGGATCAAAATGGCACGTGCTTACGCAAAACGTTTAAGCGCAGGCTTCGCGATCGTTGATAAGCGCCGCAATAGCCCCGAATCGATAAGCGTTATGCATATATTAGGAAACGTCAAAGGAAAAAACGCTATTCTTGTTGATGATATCTGCGCGACGGCCGGATCATTGATCGAAGCGATTGCGGCGCTAAAGAAGAAAGGCGTCCAAGAGGTGTATGCTGCGATCTCGCACGGAATTCTCTCCGGTAAGGCGCTCGAGAGGATCAAAAAATGCAAAGAGTTAAAGGAATTGGTCATTACCAATAGCATTCCATTAAGCAAAGAGAAACAAATTTCTAAGATAAAACATGTTAGTATAGCATCATTACTTGCTGAGGCGATTCGGCGAATCCATGACGAGGAATCGATCAGCTGTTTGTTTGACGGCGCATCATAAAAAAAGAAAAGGCGGTTGAGGAAAATGGAAGAGATTAAATTAGATGTTCAAATAAGGGATCAAATTGGAAGCCGAAAGGTCAAAGCAATCCATCGGGAAGATGGCGTTCCGGCTATTGTTTACGGCGGAAAAAAGAAAAGTCCGACGCCGATCAAAGTTGACCGGCGCGCTTATGAACGCATCATGCGGCATCATCAAGGGCAAAGTGTTGTGTTTCGCCTTAACGTGATGGAAGGTGAAAAGAAGTTAAGAGACTATTCCGTGATCGTCAAGGAAGAGCAACATAATCCTGTTTCTGATGACTTGCAGCATATTGACTTTCAGCGTATTTCGCTAACGGAAGAACTTGAAGTGAAAGTTCCTGTGGTTACGAAAGGGGAAGCTGCCGGCGTCAAGAATGATGGCGGTTCCCTCGATCATGCGATATGGGAATTGGACATTGTCTGCTTGCCGACAAATATTCCGGAGAAGATCACGATTGATGTTACGGAACTGGAGATCGGCGATGCCGTTCACATTAAGGGTATTGTTTTGCCTGAAGGAGTTAAGACGAAGCATGATCCGGAAGCTATTTTAGTCTCTGTGGTGCCTCCTATGAAAGAGGTTGAAGTGCCGGTTGAAGGTGAAGAAGAGGATATTGAACCTGAGGTGATCAAAGAGAAGAAGGATGGAGAAGGTGAAGAAGGGGCTGAAGAAAAGGCTGAGGAAAAGACTGAAGAGAAGCCTCGGGAATAGTTTCTGTTCCTTTTTGTTGAGTCCGATCAAAATCGATCAAATATTTAGTCTGGAGCCTTGTTAAGAATTGCGACTTATTGTAGGTTTAGGAAATCCCGGTAAAGACTACGAATGGACAAGGCACAATCTTGGGTTTTTGGTTGTTCGACGGTTAGCCGAGAAACTCAAATTGAAGTTTGCTTTAAGTTCTTTAACAAATGGAATGGCCGCCGAGGGAATATTTGAAGAGGATGACATCTGTTTGCTGGCGCCGCTGACCTATATGAACAACTCCGGCGTAGCCATTAGCCGGCTTATGTCAAAGAAGGACTTGTCGACGGAAGATATTTTAGTCGTCTGTGATGATTTCCATTTGGACTTTGAACAGGTTCGCTTAAGGGCTAAAGGAAGCGACGGAGGGCATAACGGATTAAGTTCTGTTATCGAGCATCTTGGTACGGAACAATTCGCGCGCCTAAGGATGGGGATCGATTATCCGCCCGGCAAAAAAGATACGGTTGATTATGTCCTTGAAGAGTTTAAAAAGAAGGAAAAGGACCGTCTTGATGGCTTTATTGATGAGGCAGTATCTTGCTGTCTTATGTGGTTGAAAGAAGGAACAAACGCGGCAATGGACCAGCATAACAGAAGGAAATGAGCCGAATACGTTAAGTTGTGTTAAGGAGAAAAAAATGGAGAAGAATGAATTAACAAGAAAATATGAATTAGTTGTAATCGTTGATGCTAAATCGACGAATGAAGCGAAGGATGCTATTCGTAAAGAGGTGACGGATGTCATCAACAATCGTGGAGGAAAAGTGATCAATAGCCAAGTATGGCTTGAAAAACACAAGCTTACTTTTCAAATCAAGAAATGCAGTGAAGGGACCTATTACGTCATTAATTTCGAGGGGAACAGTCAAATTATCAGCAGGATAAGGCCTAGTTTGAAATTGGATGAAAAGATCCTTCGTTTTGATTTTATTAAAATCGAGCCTAAGGTAGCGGCTGAAACTGCCCACGTATAAAAGCTTTTGTGTATTGCTTAAGAAGATGCGTCGGAATTTATAGGAATCAGGGTTTATTTCTTTAAAGCGATTGTTTGTAAGGAGGGGTTGAATGGCGAACTTAAACAAGGTTTTTCTAATCGGGAATTTAACTCGGGACCCGGAATTGCGGTATACTCCGGGCGGAACGGCTGTAGCTAATTTAGGAATAGCGGTGAACCGCCGGTTTAAAGATAGCTCCGGCGAGTTAAAAGAAGAGGTCTGTTTTCTCACGGTGACGGTTTGGGATAAGCAGGCCGAGGCGTGTTGCCAATATTTGAAGAAAGGGCGTCCTGTTTTTGTTGAGGGAGTTTTGCAGTCACGGTTCTGGGAGACGAACGATGGCCAGAAACGCAGCGCTATTGATGTTCGGGCCGAACGCGTGCAATTCTTAGGAAGTTACGGAACAGGGGCCAAAGACAAAGAGCTGACTGAAGCTAAAATAACGGATGCGGCCAGTCAGCAGGAAGATAATGTCATTAAGCCGGAAGACATTAATTGGGATGAATAAAATTAATCATATGATCAAATTGGAGGAGCAAATTGGTTAAGAGGACAAACACTAAAGGAAAATTCAAAAGCAGAAGGAGGTTTGACAGCCGTCAGAAAAATACAGCACGGTTCCAACTTCCTAAAGGCGCTGATATCGATTATAAGAACTTCACCTTGTTGCAGAAATACTTGAACGATCGCGGGAAGATCATTCCTCGCAGGATATCAGGTATTACGGCTAAAGAACAGCGGCAATTGGCCGTCTCGATTAAAAGAGCGCGGCATTTAGCATTGCTCACGTCGGGTGGCATAAAGAAGTAGGATATCTTTATCAGGTAGATCTTATTTTTGCGGGATATAAATGTTAATCGCGGCTGTCGACGATAGTGTTACTATCGTCGATGATCTAAAATATTGAGGAACAGTTATGGAAGTCATATTGTCACAAGATGTCGATGCTTTGGGGAAACTTGGGCAGGTTGTCAAAGTTAAAGACGGCTATGCGCGTAATTTTCTTATACCAAGAAAATTAGCTTACGCCGCGACAGCGTCTAATCTCAAAAGGATCGAACAGCAGGAAAAGAACCGTAAGATCCAATATGAGAAGGACAAAAAGGAAGCCGAGGAATTAGCTGGGAAGCTTAGTAAAGCTTCTTGCACGGTCAGTGTCGAGGTTAATGACCTGGATAAACTTTATGGAGCGATCTCAGAGATCGATATTGCCCAGGCTTTGGAAGTTGAAGGTTTTACGGTTGATAAAAAGACTATTGTTATTGAAAATCCGATCGAGGAATTGGGAATTTTCGAGATCGGTGTTCACCTTCATCCTGAGGTGACTGCGAAGATACGGCTATGGGTCACGAAGAAATAAGAATCCCGCCACAAAATGTCGAAGCTGAAAAATCTGTTCTGGGATCTATGCTCATCGACCAAGAGGCCATTGGTGCCGCTGTTGAGGTGCTTGATGAGATGTGGTTTTATGACAATGCCCATCGCAAGATTTATAAAGCGGTTGTCGACCTCTATCAAGCCCGCAAGAATGTAGACCTGGTCACTCTTTCCGACAAATTAAAAAGTGACGGGCTCCTCGATCAGATCGGCGGGGCCACTTATCTTTCCGGTATTATTGATGTTGTTCCCACTTCGGCGAATGTTGAGCACTATGCGCACATCGTTAAAGAAAAAGGTGTTTTACGGAAGCTTATTCAGAACGCAACGAGTATCATAACCGATAGTTACAAGTTCACCGGGCAATATTGAGGAAGTTGTTGATAATGCCGAACGACTCATTTTTGAAGTTGCTGATTTAAAGCAAAACCGGAAGACATCTCATATCAAGGATTTAGTCAAAGAGAGCATTGAAAAGCTTGATCGTTTGTATCAGCGCAAAGAGCATATTACCGGTATTGCAACAGAGTTTTACCAAGTTTGATAATATGACTTCGGGCCTGCAGGCAGTCGGATCTTATTATCGTTGCTGGGCGTCCTTCGATGGGAAAGAGTGCTTTAGCGGTTTCGATCGCTCAGAAGGTTGGCATTGAACAGAAAGCAGGGTGTCGCGATATTCAGCCTGGAAATGTCCAAGGAGCAGCTTGTGCAAAGAATGCTTTGTTCCCAGGCGCGCGTGGATGCGCACAAAGTACGAAGCGGATTTTTGGCTCCATCAGATTGGCCGAAATTGACCGCGGCAGCAGGAAAACTTTCTGAATCAAAGATCCTTATCGATGATACCCCGGCGATCTCCGCTTTGGAGCTGAGGGCCAAAGCTCGTCGGCTAAAGGCGAACAATCAGGTTGATCTTATCGTCCTTGATTATCTCCAGCTGATGCGGGGATCTACGAAAGCAGACAGCCGGCAGCAGGAAATTTCCGAGATATCACGATCCCTTAAAGCTTTAGCGCGAGAGTTGAAGGTTCCTATTATCGCGCTAAGCCAGTTATCACGGGCTGTGGAATCCCGTCAAGATCACCGTCCACAGCTTTCGGACCTGCGCGAGTCCGGCGCTATTGAACAGGATGCCGATCTTGTTGTCTTGCTGATGCGCGAAGAGTATTACAATCAGACTGAAGAGAATAGGGGGCTTGCGGACGTGATCATCGCCAAACAGCGTAATGGCCCGGTTGGAACGGTTAAGCTCGCGTTCATCAAGGAATACATGCGCTTCGAAAATCTCGTACATGGTGATTGACACGATATGGCATTAACCTTATAATCAAACAAACACTCAAATGAAGGCTCATATGCGACGACATATACCAGTATTAATCCTAACCCTGATACTCCTACCTTCCCCGCTTTTTGCTCAATCTTTTGAAGATCCGTCTTCAGTTGGAAATGCCCAGGGCATTTCATCAACACTTGTCAAGGCGATCGAAGTCAAAGGAAATAAGACGATCAGCATTGCCATTATTCTTTCAAAGATCAAAACCCGTGTGGGCCAGGAATATTTACAATCTGTCATCAGTGACGATCTCAAACGTTTGTATAATACAGGTTATTTCTCCGATGTTCGTGTCGACCGGAAGGATTATGAGGGTGGCTTTAAGGTGATCAT
>JAGLMJ010000066.1 GCA_023140095.1 Candidatus Omnitrophota bacterium
TTCCTGCCGTTGTAAGCTGTATTCCACAAAATGCAGAAAAATTTTCTAAGATCGCCGCTGAAGCAGGAACGGATTGTTTTGTCATACAATCTCAGGTTTCCGCGCCGAAACATATTTCGACAGAATACGAAGTCTGTGACTATGAAAAGCTATGCAAACAAAGCAAGATTCCGATCGCTATTGGAAATGCGGTCACCTACAAGATGGCTTTTGAATTAATGGAACTGGGCGCAAGCGCTATTCTTATCGGCGTGGGCCCTGGAGCGGCATGCACGACGAGAGGTGTCTTAGGGATCGGTATTCCTCAGATCACGGCGACCGTTGATTCTGCCGCGGCACGCGATCATTTTTATAAGAAGGCAGGCAGATATGTCCCTATTATTACAGACGGCGGAATGCGTCAGGGCGGAGAAATATGCAAGGCCTTCGCAGCCGGCGCCGATGCGGTCATGGTGGGAAGCGCTTTTGCCAGGGCCCAAGAGGCTCCGGGGCACGGATACCATTGGGGAATGGCAACGTCCCATTCTAATCTGCCCCGCGGAACGCGTATCAGGGTTGGAACGACCGGAACGCTCAAAGAAATCCTCTTCGGGCCTGCGCGCGTGGATGACGGATCTCAAAATTTAGTCGGCGCTCTTAAAACGTCTATGGGATCTTTAGGGGTCACCAATATCAAAGAGATGCAATTTGTAGAGATGATCATTGCTCCGTCGATACAAACGGAAGGAAAGGTGTTTCAGGTCAGTCAGCGTATTGGAATGGGTAAATGATCAGTGACGGGCTTAAGGTCTTAATGTTAATCAATAGGGAATCCTCATGGTAAAAAAATCCAAAGAACCAAAGAAGAAAGCAGTAAAAAAGAAGGTCGTCAAGAACGCCAAAAAGGAAATAAAGGAAAAAACAGTCGAGGATGTCCCGAGAGGCTTAAAGACAAGATTTAAAGTCAGTCCCAAGAAGCGCATCGGCCGGTTGCCCAAGTTAAAGAAAATCCGCAGCCGTATCGCTGCTTCCATAAAGATCCGCAAGATTCGCAGTAAAGATGTGATCATTATCCTTGATTTCGGCTCTCAATACACGCAGCTCATTGCCCGCCGGATCAGGGAAAATAAAGTGTACAGCAAGATCGTTCCCTTCAACATTACGGTTGATGAAATCCGGGAGATGAAGCCGAAGGGGATCATTCTCTCCGGCGGCCCGTTGAGCGTCTATGACAAGAACGCGCCGGAGCCATCGAAAGAAATATTTAAATTAGACATTCCGATCCTGGGTGTTTGTTACGGCATGCAGGTCATTAACCGCCTCTTTGGCGGTAAGGTGCAAAGCAGCAAGGATCGTGAATTCGGGCGCGCCGAATTGTTTATTGATAACAATAAGGACCTTTTTTCGAACATGCCATCGAACATCACCTGCTGGATGAGCCATAGCGATGAGATTAAGGCCCTTCCCAAAGGGTTTGTGAAACTCGCGCATACGCTCAATGCCTCGGTGGCTTCTTTTGCCAATCGCGCTAAAAAGATCTACGGCGTGCAATTCCATCCGGAGGTTGTCCATACGCAAAGAGGAACGCAGATCTTAACGAACTTTATGTTCCATATCTGCGGGTGCCTGCCTCGCTGGACCATGGATAAATTCATCAATGCCACCATTAACCAGATCAAAGAAAAAGTCGGCAGCAAAAAGGTCGTTTTAGGATTAAGCGGGGGAGTGGATTCTTCCGTGGCGGCGGTGCTACTTCAGAAAGCGATCGGAAGGAAGCTGCATTGTATTTTTGTCGATAACGGATTATTGCGCAAGAATGAAGTTGCTTCCGTCCAGAAAGCGTTCAAAGGCAATTTCAAAATGAATATGGTTTGTTTGAATGCCCAGAAGAATTTCTTGGCCCGGCTGAAGGGCGTGGAGGATCCTGAAGAAAAACGAAAGATCATCGGGGATGAATTTGTTAAAGTATTTCTCACCAAGGCGAAGAAGATCAAGAATGTTAACTTCTTGGCGCAGGGAACGCTTTATCCGGATGTGATCGAATCGCTCTCTCCGATCGGCGGGCCTTCCGACGTCATTAAAAGCCATCACAACGTCGGGGGATTGCCGAAGAACCTTAAATTAGATCTCATAGAGCCTTTCAGGGAATTATTTAAAGATGAGGTCCGCGCCATTGGAAAGCGCCTTGATCTGCCCGACTCTATTCTAAAGCGTCAGCCGTTTCCGGGCCCCGGCCTTGCGATCCGTATTATCGGGGAAGTGACCAAAGACCGGCTCGAAATGTTACGGGAAGCGGATGAGCGCGTTCTGGAAGAGATCAAAAAAGCGGGGCTGTACCAGGAGATCTGGCAATCCTTTGCCGTGCTCCTTCCGATCAAAACGGTCGGGGTCATGGGCGATCAAAGGACCTATGAACATGTCGTGGCGATCCGGTGCGTCAACAGTGTTGATGGGATGACTGCAGACTGGGTATCGCTTCCAGCTGAACTTTTAGGTAAGATCGCCAACCGTATCATCAATGAGGTCAGCGGTATCAACCGTGTCGTCTACGATATCAGCTCCAAACCGCCTGCAACGATTGAGTGGGAGTAATATTTAAATAAAGATGCACAGAAGCAGAGAAGCAAAGAGGTAGAGATTTTTCGTTAACTTTCGCATTATGGAACACTCCGACTTCGTCCATCTTCATGTCCACACGCAATACAGCCTTCTCGACGGGGCCTGTCGCGTCAAAGAACTAATCCGAAAAGCCGTTGAATACAATATGCCGGCTGTCGCTATGACTGATCACGGCAACATATTCGGGGCTATCGATTTCTATCAAGCGGCCAAGTCCATGGGAATTAAGCCGATCATCGGATGCGAGGCGTATATCATGACGTCCGGAAGCCGCTTGGAGAAGACCCCCCGCCAAAAAGGTTTAATATCCCATCTTATCCTTTTTGCCCGCAATGAGGCGGGTTACCGCAATTTACTCAAACTGGTTTCTTCGTCTTATCTCGACGGGTTTTATTATGTTCCCCGGATGGATAAAGAAATACTTTCCAAATATTCCGATGGATTAATAGGATCGTCCGCTTGCCTTAAGGGAGAAGTGGCCCAGTATTTACGGGAGGGGAATTATAACGCGGCTTTAAAAGCGGCCGATGAATTTTCTCAAATATTTGGAAAAGGCCATTTCTATCTTGAGTTGATGGATCATGGAATTGACGAACAAAAAATTGTCAACAAAGGGCTTTTGAGGATTTCCAAAGAACTGGGTCTTCCGCTCGTGGCAACGAACGATGTTCATTATTTAGAGCAATCACAATCGGCGGCGCATGACGCCCTTTTATGCATCCAGACACAGACAACGCTCAATGACCCTAAGCGCATGCGGCTGCATAATGACCAGTTTTATTTTAAAAGCCCGATCGCCATGAAGCATGAATTCAGTTGGGCCCCGGAGGCGGTCACGAACACTCTTGCGCTCACCGAGAAATGTGATCTAGAGATGGATTTTGATACATTTCATCTTCCCACATTCGGCCCCCCTGAAGGAAAAACAAAAGAAGCCTTCATGCGGGAACTTTGTAAGGAGGGATTGAAAAGGCGCTATGATAAGGTTACCCCGGAGATCAAGAAACGTTTGGATCATGAGATCAAGACGATCGAGAAGATGGGGTTTGTCAGTTACTTCCTCATTGTCGGTGACTTCATCCAGTTTGCCAAGCAAAAAAATATTCCCGTCGGGCCGGGCCGCGGTTCTGCCGCCGGGAGTTTAGTAAGCTATCTTTTAGGCATTACGGACCTGGATCCTCTGAAATACGGATTGCTTTTTGAGCGGTTCCTTAATCCGGACCGTACCGGAATGCCTGATATCGATATTGATTTCTGTTATGAGCGCCGCGGCGAGGTCATTGATTACGTTACCCAGAAATACGGGAAGGAAAACGTCGCGCAGATCATTACGTTCGGGACCATGCAGGCGCGTGCCGCTATCCGGGATGTCGGGCGCGTTATGGGGGCGTCCTATGGCGATGTTGATAGGATCGCAAAACTCATTCCATCGGAATTAGGCATTACGATCAGCGACGCTCTCATTAAAGAACCGCAGCTGAAAAGTTTGTGCAGGGAAGATAAATCCGCAAGAGATATCATTGAGACGGCCAAGGTCCTCGAAGGTTTAAGCCGTCATGCCTCGACCCATGCGGCCGGGGTTGTCATTGCGGATAGACCGCTCAATGAATATGTCCCGCTCTTTAAGACCAGCGACGATCAGATCACGACCGGCTTTACGATGAATGCCATTGCCAAGATCGGGCTTCTCAAAATGGATTTCTTAGGGTTACGCACGCTGACGGTGATCAGCGAGACGGTCAAACTGCTCAAAGAGATCCATGGGACCGATCTGGATATGAACACGATCTCGCTCGAAGACAAAAAAACATATGAAAATTTAAGCCGGGCCAACAGTTTCGGCGTCTTCCAGTTGGAAAGCGCCGGGATGCGCGAACTGCTCAAAAAGATCCAGCCTTCGGAATTTGAGGATTTGATCTCGATCTTAGCGCTCTACCGTCCCGGGCCGATGGGCAGCGGCATGCTTGATGATTTTATCAAAAGAAAACGGGGAGAGGTCAGTTTTCAGTATGATGATCCTAAGCTAGAGCCCATATTAAAAGAAACATACGGCATTATTGTTTACCAGGAGCAGGTCATGAAGATCCCTGTCGCCTTGGCGGGATTCTCTATGACACAGGCCGATCATCTCCGACGGGCTATGAGCAAGAAGATCCCTTCGGTTATGGATAAGATGCGCAAGGATTTTGTGAAGGGCTGCCAGAGGGCCAGCGAGATCAACGAGTACAAGGCTAATAAACTTTTTGATCTGATCGATTATTTCTCGGGTTACGGTTTCAACCGAAGCCATTCGGCGGCCTACGCTCTTATCACATATCAAACGGCGTATTTAAAGGCGAATTATCCGGTTGAATTTATGTGCGCGCTTCTGAATTGCGAAAAGAATAATACAGACAAGGTTGTTGAATATGTTAAAGAATCAGAAGTGATGGGGATCAAAGTTTTGCCTCCGGATATCAATGAAAGCATTAAAGAGTTTGACGTCATTGACGGAAAAATGATCCGTTTTGGATTGCTGGCCGTAAAAAACGTCGGATCGACGGCTATTGATTCGATCGTTGAAAATAGGGGCCTTGAGCCGTACACGTCTCTTTATGAGCTTTGTGAAAGGGTGGATCTGCGCCTGGTTAACCGGAAGGTCTTAGAAAGTCTGATCAAATGCGGGGCAATGGATTGTTTCGGCGTTTTTCGGTCTCAGCTGATGGCTGTTCTCCAAAGGTCTCTTGAATTAGGGGCGAAGACGCAAAAGGAGAAAGCGGCGGGGCAAGTTTCATTTTTTGATATAGCCGGGGATGCCGGCGGTTTCAACAAAGAAACTGAAACTTTGCCGGATATAAAGGAGTGGCATAAAACGCAGGTTCTGACCTTTGAAAAAGAAATTTTAGGATTTTATGTCAGCGGCCATCCTTTGGCGCATTATCAAATTGAAATTAAAGAGTTTACCGATATTTCAACAAAAAATTTAAAACAGGCGGTTGATGGCGAAGATATCCGGTTGGTAGGGCTTATCGAGCATGTCAAATTAACGAACACGCGAAAGACCAATGAGCGCATGGCTATACTGCGTATTGAAGACATTGAAGGCGAGGTTGAAGTCGTGGTATTCCCGTCAGCTTATGCCAGATTAGCCGATTATATCAAGGATGGGGAAGTTATATTCTTAAGTGGAAAGGTAAGTTTGCGGGATGAAGTTCCAAAGATCATTGCTGAAGATATGAAGCATATTCATGATGTTTACGGATCCATTAAAGCTATTAATGTGGATCTGTGCGGTGTGGGGGACCCGGAGTTGAAAGATTTAAAAAGAAGATTATCCAATTTCCCCGGAAAGGTACCGGTCTATTTACGGTTGAATACAAAAACACATAAAAGTGTTGAAATTCTTGTGAACGAAAACCTTTATGTTGCTCCTAATGAGCGACTTATGGATGAGATCAAAGAATTAGTCGGAAAAGAGAGCTTTTCGGTAACGTTTTGAAAGGATAAAAGCGCTTTGCGGGTATTTTCAATGGCAAAAAAGTACAAAATTTCATAGATTACCCCGGGCATAAATTGTTCTTGACACTGTAACAGCTTGTTGTTACGATACTTAGAATCAGGAGGTGGTGTGATGACTAAAAAAGATATAGTTTTAAAAATCACAGATATGACCGGGATCAAGCAGGTTGATGTCAAAAAAATTGTCCAAAATACGTTTGATGTGATTATTGATAGTCTGGTTCGTTCTGAAAAGGTCGAATTGCGTAATTTTGGCGTTTTCAAGATCAAAGAACGCAGAGCGCGTTTTGGACGTAATCCGCGAACAGGGGAAAGTGTTCCAGTTCCTCCGCGTAAAGTCGTTGTATTCAAGCCCGGTTTAGAAATGAAGCAAAAAATCAGATAATTTCTATGATATATTGAAAAAGAGTACTGCTGATTCATAGCGTTACTCTTTTTTGTATTTCTTTCATAACCATAGAAATATACCGGTTCTTAATGAGATTTTCCGGTGGTTAAACTGTCGAATTTCATTAAACCAACATTAAGCGTTGCAATCATTAATGTTCAATCAAAACCATTGAACGTTAATATACTCTATGAGGTCATGACTCGGGTATTATTGAATTCGGAAAATCTCAATTTGTAACCTCATAGAGTATAAGGCAATGATACGAAATTTTGATTAAGAACCAGTATA
>JAGLMJ010000067.1 GCA_023140095.1 Candidatus Omnitrophota bacterium
ATAACGCGGAATCAAGCGAGCGCTCGGATCAAGAAAATGGGGGGAGATGTTTCCTCCAGCGTCAGTAAAAAAACGGATTTTGTGGTTGCGGGAGAATCTCCGGGCTCAAAATATAAAAAAGCCGTAAGCCTGGATGTCAAAATATTAAGCGAGCAGCAATTTACTGATTTAGTATTCGAGTAAAGCTTGGTATCCGAGAAAAGCTTGATATCTAAATAAAACATTAACAAGAGGGTTATTCATGGAGCATAAAAGACATTCTATCAAGCGGGTTTTTTCCGGTTTAGTTTATATCTGCTGCTTCTGCGTGTTGGCTCTTACGCTTAGCAGCTGCACGACTTTGCGCCGGAAATTTACCCGAAAAAAGAAAAAGGACAGAGAGTCGAGCCAAAAGTTCATTCCTATCCTCGAGCCGATCGATTACCCGCCGAGGGTCTATTCTTCTTTGGAGAAATACGAGCAGCATTATTCTCTTTGGAGAGTGTGGGACAGGGACCTTTTGTATGTCATTGAGAGTGACGGAAGCGATAAGAGGCAGAAATATCTTTTAGGCCAGGCGATCGAGAAATTGGAAAGAATGAAAGATCTGTTAGCTGATGAAAAGAAATCCGAATTGGCTCCTCTTATTGATGATCTTCGCGAAGTTGGGCGGGTTTATGAAAAACAGGCCTCCATGCGGAATAAATTCTCAATTAAGAAGAAGATCGAGCGCAATTCGAGGAAGATCCGGAATGGATTTGCACCTCGTTTTGTATTTCCCGATGAGGAACAATAAAGGGACGGTTTCGTTTCTTATTCACCATTATGAAAAAATTCATCGAAGAATTTATTAATTATTTAGCCGTCGAGCGCGGGCTTGCGGATAATACATTATTGGCATACCGCCGGGACCTGAATAAATATTCTTTGTATTTAGCGAGGGCAAGTATCAAGGAGGCGAAACAGGTCAGGCGCGAACACATTTCAGATTTTATGTATGACCAGAAAAAAAAAGGGTTATCGGCGAATTCGATCTGCCGAAGCCTCGCGGCGATCAAAATGTTCCACCGGTTTCTGGTCCGTGAACGGCTTGTTGCGGAAGACCCGACGCACTTGGTCGATACGCCTAAGATATGGAAAAGGATCCCGGATGTTCTTGCGACATCTCAGATCGAATTGATGATCAATACGGTCAAGGGCAAGGGGTGGCAGGCGGTCCGCGATAAGGCTATTTTGGAATTGTTTTATGCCAGCGGGATGCGCGTTTCAGAATTGCTTAATCTGAAAGTGGACAACGTCAATCTCGAACTCGGCTATGTCCGCTGCATGGGCAAGGGGAGCAAAGAGCGCATTATCCCCATCGGCAGGCGGGCCTGCGAGGCTGTCGAGAAATATTGCCAGACGGCGCGCAAGAAATTAGCTAAAGACAAAACGACAATGGTTTTGTTTTTGAGCCGATTGGGAAAAAAGATCAGCCGGCAAAGCATTTGGAAGATCATTAAGAATTGCGCGAAAAAAGCACATATCAAAACAGAGATCAAGCCGCATACGCTCCGTCATTCGTTTGCCACGCATCTTCTTGAGCATGGGGCTGACCTGCGTTCTGTTCAGGAAATGCTTGGACATTCGGATATTTCCACGACGCAGATCTATACGCATGTGGATCGTGAGAGATTGAAGACCATTCACAAGCAGTTCCACCCGCGAGGGTAAAAACTATGAAGAACTATCTATTCAATCTTGATGGCAAACTTTTGAAGACCGTCCGGGAGATCGGAAGGCAAGCCGCTAAAAGGAAATCTTCAGCCTACATTGTCGGCGGGATCGTCCGGGACCTTATCTTAAAAAAGAAAAATTTGGACCTTGATATTGTTGTCGAGGGCGACGCGGCCGGTTTGGCCCGTGACCTGGCGAAGAAATGGAACGGAAAGGTAACGGTATACAAAAAATTCGGAACGGCGTCTCTGAAAATATCCGGGGGACTGTGTATTGATCTTGCGACGGCCCGTCGGGAAAGCTACGCGTGTTCAG
The DNA here is from genome assembly GCA_023140095.1 of Candidatus Omnitrophota bacterium. The sequence goes on from JAGLMJ010000067.1 coordinate 2,011, forward strand.
GTGCCCTGCCGGTCGTCCGGCCGGGACGTTTAAACGAAGACCTCCTTCGACGGGACTTCACCGTGAATGCGATGGCTATTGCGATCGGTCCGGGAGATTTCGGCCGGCTGGTCGATCCTTTCGGCGGACTGGCGGACCTGTCAAAAAAGATAATACGGGTATTGCACAAACAAAGCTTCATCGACGACCCGACGCGCATTCTGCGGGCGGTCCGCTTTGAGCAGCGGTTTTCCTTCCGGATGGAGAAGCAAACGCTTTTGCTGATGAAGGCCGCGCTGCGAAAGAAAATACCTTTGAATGTCAAGCCTCCCCGGTATTTTGCCGGATTCAAAAAAATACTCTGCGAAGCGGACCCGCTTAAATGCGTGAAACGCTTGCATCAGCTCGACGGCCTGCGTTTTCTCGATTTGAAGTTCAAGCCGCATGTTCGGGACCTGAGCCTTGTGCATCAAAGGATCCAAAGGGCGCGAAGAAAATCATTTTATGCACAGAGGGATTGGTGGCTGGTCTATTTTATGGGTCTTATCGCGAAGGCGGATGACCGCGTTGTTCAACGTATTTTAGCGAGATTTCCCTTTACAAAAAATGAACGCAGAGGCATTCAGCAGGTTGGAGAATCCGGTGACATTATAAAGAAACTTTCAGTCCGGAATTTGCGTTCAAGCGAGGTTTTCCGGATATTAAAACCATTGACGACGGAGGCTATTTTATATTTGCGCGTTGCGACATCCCGGCCGGTTATTTCCCGGCGTATTGACCGGTTCCTGGCGCGTGATGCTCAGGTAAAACTTTGTATCAATGGCGAAGACTTAAAAAAGATCGGCGTTGCCTCCGGCGGCAAAATGGGGAGGATATTAGAGGATGTTCTGTACTTAAAGATCGATAAAAAGATCAGCACGAAACGGGAAGAATTAAAAGCGGCAAGCCTATTATTAATGAACAGTTAATGATATAAGACACAAGGTACAAGGCGCAAGAAACAAACAATAGTCAATATTCAAGGACTCAATAATCAAACAAAAACCATTATCAACAGTTTGAAATTTGATTATCGGTTATGGAATCTAGTTTGTCTCTTGCATCTTGTTTCTTATGTCTTGTTAGGAGTTAAGAAAATGGGACGTATTGACCGGATCAACCAGCAAGTGAAACGTGAAATTGGAAAGATCCTTCAGAAGGAACTGGGAGACCCTCGCCTGCAGTTCGTGACGGTTACGGAAGCGGACGTAAGCCGTGACCTGCATAATGCGAAGATCCACTTCAGCGTCTTAGGGCAGGATCATCAGGTGCAGTCAGCCCGAGAGGGCCTTGAAGGGGCCAAGGGGATGATCCGCAGATTGTTGGGGCAGTCTCTGAATATGCGCCATACGCCCGAGCTATTTTTTATTTATGACCAATCCATTGAAATGAGCGCCCGCATTGAGGAAACTTTAAAGGAGATCCATGATGAGCATGAAAAGCATCATTCAGACAATCAAGAAAAATAAGAAATTCCTTATCAGTACGCACGTCAGTCCTGACCCGGATGCGCTATGTTCAGAATTGGCCTTGGCGATCTATCTTAAGTCATTGGGAAAAAAAGTGACGATTATCAATCACGAGGCTGTTTCCCCGCGGCTCCATTTTCTCCCCGGGGCCCGCAGCATCAAACCGTATAAGGACAAGAAAAGGAACGATTATGATGTGGCGATCGTCGTCGATTGCGGCGACCTGAACCGTATCGGGAAGGTGCGGGGCCTGATTCGGAAAGAAAGAATCCTTATCAATATCGACCATCATATCACCAATGATTTCTTCGGTGACTTGAATTTGGTCAGGCCTGCGGCCTCGTCGGCCGCTGAGGTACTCTACGAGTTATTATTGAAGGCCGGGTGTGTCTTTACCAAAAATTTGGCCCTGCATTTATATATCGGGATCATGACGGATACCGGATCATTCCGTTATGAGAACACAACGGCACGGACCCATACGATCGTCGCGCAGCTGCTGAAATTCAAGATCTCTGCTCCCGCTGTACACCGGAAACTTTATGAGATCATTCCGTTCAACGATCTTAAGGAGTTTACAAAGATCGTCAACAGTTTTGACATGTTCTTCGCGGGAAAGGTCATTTGCGTCCAGCTGCGCAAAAGGGCCTTATTAAGGTTCTCCGGCGAATTTGACTTGCGGGACGCTATCTTCAAGTTCCTGCGGTCGATCGAAAGCGTTGAGGTGTTTGTCATTCTGACAGAGGTCGAAAAGAATAAGACCCGGGTGAATTTGCGCTCGACGAATCTGTTTGATGTCGCCAAACTTGCCAACTATTTTAAAGGCGGGGGGCATCGCCGGGCAAGCGGCTGTCTTGTCAGCAAAAATATTCCCGCGGCGCAGAAAGATGTGCTTAGGGAGATCAGAAAAGCTTTATAAAGGGGCTTTTGCATGGAAGGCATTATTGTTGTCAACAAACCTGACGGGATAACATCGCATGATGTTGTGGCCCGCGTGCGCAAAAAATTCAAAATAAAGCGGGTCGGCCATGCCGGGACATTAGATCCTTTAGCGACTGGCGTGTTAGTGATCCTTGTCGGCAAGGCGACAAAGCTTTTCAGTAAGTTCGTCGCCTTTGATAAAGCTTACCGGGCGACGCTGATTTTAGGAACGGCAACGACCTCGGCGGACATCGAAGGGAAGATCATTGAGCAGAAGTCCTATGACCATATCGAGCGAAAACAGGTCGAGGATGTTTTCCAAGGTTTCGTCGGCGATATTGAACAAGTTCCCCCAATGGTCTCGGCGGTCAAGATGGCCGGGCGCAAGCTTTATCAGTTGGCCAGAAAGGGCATTGAAGTTGAGCGAAAGGCCCGCCGGATACGCATTGATTGTTTGAACATTGAGGAATTCAGCCCGCCTGAAGTGAAGTTTTATTTGGAATGTTCCAAGGGCACGTATGTCCGCCAACTCGCTGAAGATGCCGGCAAGGCCTTAGGGTGCGGCGCCTGTATTTCGCAAATCCAGCGGACAAAGGTCGGCGTGTTTTCCATTGAAGAGGCCGTTAACATAGAGGACCTGAATGAAAGTCATATACGGAATTGGCAAGGTTGATCCGAAAGTCAGAAAGGCGGTTTGGGCGATCGGTGTTTTCGACGGTCTTCATATTGGGCATCAGAAGTTGATCAAGACGACCGTGCGACGGGCGAAGAAACTCAGCGTGCCGGCGGTTGTCATGACGTTCTCCCCGCACCCCGTCCAGGTCCTGTATCCAAACAGCTGCCTGCCGTTCATTGTATCCCTGCCGCACCGCCTGAAACTCATCGAAGAGCTCGGCATCACGGTGTGCATCGTCGTGCGTTTTACGAAACGTTTCTCCCGGTTGACCGCGCGGCAATTCATCCATAAATATTTGGACGGTCATCTTTCTCCCAAAGAAATTTTTGTCGGCGCGGACTTTTGTTTCGGGCAAAAAAAAGAGGGGACCGTCGCGTTCTTTAAGGAGGCCGGGCGCGCGTACGGATTTAAAGTCCACGCGATCGCGCCGGTGACGACGGGACAGAAAAAGATCGGTAGTTCCCAGATTCGCCGTCTGATCACGCAGGGAAAACTCAACGCGGCCAGGCGTTTATTAGGACGGCCCGTTTCGATCTTTGGCAAGGTTGTCAAAGGCGACGGGCGCGGCAGAACATTAGGTTTCCCGACGGCAAACGTCTATCCCGGAAATGAAACAGTCCTGCCCGTCGGTGTTTATGCGGTGCGCGTGATCGCCGGGCACAAAAAGTTTCCGGGAATGGCGAATGTCGGCCGCCGGCCGTCATTCAAAAAAAAGACAAGCCGCATTAATATCGAGACGCATCTTTTTGATTTCAAAGGATCGTTGTACGGCAAAGAGATCGTCGTTCAATTCATCAAGAAGATCCGCAGTGAACGTGTTTTTGCATCCCCTGAAAAGATGACTGCACAGCTCGCGCGCGATGAAGCCAAGTGCCGGGACATCCTCTACTCACGATAGGTTCGTATCCTTTCAATAAGACTTTTCAAATTGGTTTAGCCCTATTATCACTCCACAAACACTGCAATATCTGGTATCCCGCTCCTAATGTTATACAAATTGTTGTATGGGAAGAACATACACACACTTATACTGGTTCTTAATCAAAATTTCGTATCATTGCCTTATTAACGTTCAATGGTTTTGATTGAACATTAATGATTGCAATGCTTAATATTGGTTTAATCGGAAGAATTCCTCGGAGCTTGCTCCGGGGTTACCGCCCGAAGGAAGAGTTCGGGAAACCATTGGTTTTTCGAATACAGAATTCCATTGTAGCACGAATTCGACCGTCGCGAATCTTCTCGAGGGCAAACCAAACGGTTTACTCAAATCGAGCTATAACCGTAACAGGATACCCCGTAGCTTGCTGCGGGGTGCTGGGTTCATTGAAATTCAACAATTTAACCGCCAGAAAATTTCACTAAGAACCAGTATAGTTGAATTTTGTATTGACATTTCCCATGATCATACCTATACTGTGAATTGTAGTGGAGAGAAGTGGAGTGATGTGGCATAATCTCTAATAAAGCCCGAAGGGCAGAG
>JAGLMJ010000068.1 GCA_023140095.1 Candidatus Omnitrophota bacterium
TATCACGGGCCGGTCGTGCATCTGAAGGACGCGTCGCGCAGCGTCGGGGTTTGTCGCAAATTAATGGATGAGGCGTTGAAAGCGGAACTGATCAAAGAAACCGCTGCGGAATACGATCGCCTGCGCGCCGAACATGAGAACCGGCAGTCGGCCAAGCGTTACGCGACGATCGATGAGGCGCGCGCGAAGGGCATGAAGACCGACTGGGCGAGCGCTCAAATCGTCAAGCCTTCTTTTTTGGGCGTTAAGGTCTCAAAGGACGTTAGCCTCAAGGATATTACGCCGCGCATCGACTGGTCGCCGTTTTTCATGGCGTGGGAGCTCAAGGGCAAGTATCCCAATATTTTCAAGGACCCGAAGATCGGAGAGGAGGCAAAGAAGTTATTCGACGACGCGCAGGTCATGCTTCAAGAGATCGTCGATCAAAAATTGTTAACAGCTAAGGCGGTTTTAGGATTTTTCCCTGTTAACAGCGTCAGGGATGATATTGAGGTCTATACGGATGATACGCGGGAAGAAGTAAAAATGATTTTTCATACATTAAGACAGCAAGTTGCGAAATTCGACAGTAAACCTTACTATGCCTTGTCCGACTTTATCGCGCCCCGCGAAACGGGCGTTAAGGATTATTTGGGGGGATTTGCCGTCACGACGGGCGTCGGCCTCACGGAATTGGTCGCACGCTACAAAAGCGAGCACGATGATTACAAGGGGATCATGGCGACGGCCCTGGCTGACCGTTTAGCGGAGGCCTTTGCCGAGCGGATGCATGAGCTCGTGCGCAAGAAGTTCTGGGGATACGCGTCCGACGAGAACTTGGACGAAGAGGCGTTCCTTCAATGCCGCTACCGCGGCATCCGGCCCGCTCCGGGGTATCCGGCATGCCCGGACCATACGGAGAAATCATTATTATTTGATTTGTTGGGGGTCGAAAAGAACACGGGTATCACACTAACAGAGAATTATGCCATGATCCCGGCTTCTTCCGTGAGCGGAATTTATTTTGCCCATCCGGAATCAAAATATTTCTGGTTAGGGAATATTTGCCGTGACCAGGTCGAGGACTATGCGGCGCGAAAGGGGATGGAGGTTAAGGAAGTCGAGAAGTGGCTTAGCCCTTATTTAGGATATCAAGTTTAAATATCGTAAGGGATGGGCGGGATTTGCGACTAATATAGTATTCGCAAAACAAATTCGTTAGTTTTGAAGGAGGCCTTTTCGTCTAAAGATAAAGTTTGAGAAATTACGGATTTATATTGCGAATACTATAGATGGAAGCGTTCATTGATCTGTAGTAACATGTTAACTTGTATGGAGTGATGACAAACAGGATATACTTATGGAACTTCAGGGAAATTTTCTTGATTATTTCATCGTCTTCTGGGCCGGGGTTTTGGTCAGTTTTACGCCTTGTGTCTATCCGGTGATGCCGTTGACGGCGAGTTTTATCGCCGGGGTCAACACCAAAGGCACGAAGTGGATGGGATTTATTATCTCGTTGATCTATGTTTTCGGGCTCGCGCTGACCTATTGCGCTTTAGCTGTCCTTGCGGCGCTGACAGGGAAAATGTTCGGGCAGATACAGAACAGTCCCGTTATTTTCATCTTTATTGCCAATGTTTTCATATTTTTCGGATTAGTGATGTTTGATGTGATCCCGCTTGCGAATTTTGGAGTCAACGTCCAGAACAAGATCAAGATCAAGAACGTCTGGACGGTGATATTGTTCGGGATGGCTTCCGGATTGGCGGTCGGGGCATGCACGGCACCGATGCTCGGGGCACTGCTCATGTATGCCGCGTCAAAACAAAATATTCTCCATGCGGCGAGCCTGATGTTCGTGTTCTCTTACGGTGTCGGCGCGTCGTTAATTCTCGTCGGAACCTTTAGCGGGATTTTGGGGAATTTACCGAAATCCGGGGTATGGCTTATCCGGGTGAAACAATTCTGCGGCCTGGTCCTTATTATTGCCGCTGAATATTTTTTGATCAAAGCAGGAACGTTGCTGCTTTAAATAGATAAAGGAAGATCGTTATGAAAAATATTACTGTCATGGTATTCATTGCTTTAGCGGGGCTGGTTCTCGGTCCGCGTCCGGCTTCGGCGCAGATTTTCTTTGTGAAAGACCCGAGTATCGGGAGAGAGGCAAAGGAGTTCACGCTCAGATCCCTTAACGGAAGGGAAGCCGGTTTGAGCGAGCTGCGTGAAGGGAAGAAGGCGATCGTCTTTTTCTGGGCGACATGGTGCCCGCATTGCCGCGAGGCTTTGGCCGAATTAGACGAGAGGAAGGAGCAGGTCAGGGACCTGGGTATTGAAGTGATCATCATTGATGGGGGGGAAAGCGAAAAAGCCGTCCGCAGATATATTGAGAAAAATAAGATCGGGATGGATGTCTTTCTTGATGAGACCTCGGAAGTCGCTGATATGTACGGGGTTATCGGGATACCGGTGTTCTATTTTATCGGTGAGGACGGGATCGTTAGAAATGTCCTTAACAGTTTGCCTCAGGACCTAGAGAACGTTTTCTACGGGGGTTAGAGGGAAGCGATTATTTGAAGAATTGAATCTTGAAGGGCCGGCAGTCTTGCCGGCCTTTTTTGTGCATCTGATAGATTCTTGCCACTAGTGGCAAGAATGTAACTAGTTATTGTTAACTTCGCGCTATTCGTAGAACCAATTTAACGGTATTTTCTTGTTGTAATATCCGGAATAAAGGCGCAGAATAATTCTTAAAAGGGGCCTATGCATAAACGAATTACATTCTTATTCATGATCTTTCTACTGGGGCTAGGCAGAGGTGCGTTTGCCGAAGCGGAGGATCTTTACGCGCGCAAAAGAGCGCAGATGGTCGATGAACAGATCAAGAGGCGGGGGGTTTCTGACGAGAAGGTTTTAACGGCCATGCGAAGTGTTAAGCGGCATCTTTTCGTTTCAGCGGTACGCCGTTATGCGGCCTATGGTGACTATCCTCTGGCGATCGGATACAGGCAGACGATCTCTCAACCCTACATTGTTGCCTACATGACCGAAGCTGCTTTGTTGAGTCCGGGAGATAAGGTTCTTGAGATCGGGACCGGTTCCGGATATCAAGCGGCTATTTTGGCGGAAATCGTCGAGAAGGTTTACACGGTCGAGATCATGCAACCGCTTGCTGAAGAGGCGCAAAAGAGGCTAAAGGATCTTGGCTATACAAATATTTTTATCCGGCACGGGGACGGGTACAAGGGTTGGCCGGAAGAAGCCCCTTTTGACGCGATCGTTGTGACCGCCGCGCCGACAGCGATACCAGAGGAGCTCGTCGGTCAGCTTAAAGTCGGAGGGCGCATGGTGATTCCTGTAGGTTCATTTTATCAGGAGTTGTACCGCATCACAAAGACGGAAGATGGTGTTAAAAAGGAAAATCTCCTGCCTGTCCGTTTTGTCCCGATGGTCCATGGCGATGAGTAAGGGTTAAATTTATTTAAATTTGGCGGACTTCTGCTAATATCTTGTCGGTGGGATTGACTTTGTTGAGGCAGTAGAAGTGAAGGCCGGGGGCGCCGCTGTCGAGAAGTTCGCGGCATTGACGGACGGCAAATTCGATGCCTGCCGCAAGAGTGGCTTCTTTATCTTCCTGAATGGGTTCAAAGATTGCTTTGATCTCGTCGGTGACCGTGGTCCCGCAGAGGCCGCAGAATTTCACAAGACTTTGGTAATTGGTGACCGGAAGGATCCCCGGGATTACGCGGGCACTCACGCCGAGGTCCCTTAACCGGCTGACGTAGTCAAAGTATTCCTGATTATTGAAGAATAATTGGGTCATGACAAAGTCGGCGCCGTTATCGATCTTTGTTTTCAGGTATTGGGCATCGAGGTTCTTATCAGGGCAGAGGACGTGGCCCTCGGGGAACCCGGCGACGCCAATGCTGAAATAATCTTGAAAATGCTCGCGCGCGAAAGCGCAAAGCTCGCTTGAATACTTAAAGTTTTCTTCTCCAGGCTGCCAATCGGGATCATCTAAAGGAGGGTCGCCGCGCAAGGCCAGGATATTCCTGATATTGCGGGACTTGATGTCTTCCAGGATGCTTTTTATCTCCTCTTTTGTGTGAAGAACGCACGTCAGGTGGGCTAAACCGATGATCCCGTGCTTTTTCTGGATGTGCTCGACAACATCAAGAGTCTTACCCCGGTTCCCGCCGCCGGCGCCATAGGTACACGAGATAAAATCCGGCTTAAGGGCGGCTAATTGCTCGATGGTTGCCAGTAAATTCGCAAATCCCTTGTCCGTTTTGGGAGGGAACAACTCAAATGAATAGGTCTTATTCCTGCTGTTGAAGATTTCGTTTATTTTTTCCATTAGTAGTAGCTATGATTTAGCGGATTTGTTAATATGTTTATGCCTTATCATATGGGCTTATTTCAAACTTATCAAATGGTTTTATCATAAAATTCAATTATGGGCATAGTTCTCATTACAGGTTCGTCAGGATTGATCGGTTCGGAGGCAGCGCGCTATTTTGCTGGCAAGGGATACAAGATTGTCGGTATTGATAATGATATGCGCGCCTATTTTTTCGGTCCGGAGGCCTCAACGGCATGGAATAAGGAAGTTCTACAGAGGGAGATCAAGGATTACGTTCATAAGGGCCTGGATATCCGCGATGTCGAGGGCCTCGGGAAGCTGTTTGAAGAATACGGCAGCGATATCAAGATGGTTATTCATACGGCCGCGCAGCCGTCGCATGACTGGGCCGCGCGGGAGCCACTGACGGATTTCGGGATCAATGCCAACGGCACGTTAAATCTATTAGAGATGACACGCGCTTATTGCCCGGAAGCTGTTTTTATTTTTACCAGCACCAACAAAGTTTACGGGGATCTCCCTAATTCTTTACCTCTTGAGGAGCAAGAAACCCGCTGGGAGCTCCCCCAAAACCATCCATTCTACGACGGCATCGATGAGACCATGAGCATCGACCAGTCCAAGCATTCCCTGTTCGGCGCCTCGAAAGTGGCGGCCGATGTCCTCGTCCAGGAATACGGCCGGTACTTCGATATGAAAACGGCCTGTTTTCGCGGAGGATGCCTGACCGGGCCTAATCATTCGGGGGCCGCGCTCCATGGATTCTTAGCTTATTTGATGAAATGCTGCGTGACCAGCGAGGAATACACGGTCTTTGGATACAAAGGCAAGCAGGTGCGGGATAATATCCATAGCTTTGACCTGATCACGGCCTTTGATTCTTTCTTTAAGAACCCGCGCAGCGCCGAGGTGTACAATATGGGCGGCGGCCGGCAGAATAGTTGTTCGATGTTAGAGGCGATTGATGCGTGCGAGAAAATATCGGGTAAAAAAATAAACCAGATCTATTCTGATACGAACCGCAGCGGCGACCATATCTGGTACATCAGTCATTTAGGGAAGTTCCAGTCCCATTATCCTGGCTGGGAACAGAAGTACGGCCTGGAGGATACGCTCAAACAGATCTACGAAAACAATATCGAGCGCTGGCAAGAAAAATTAAGTTGAACATGATTTTTTAAGCACTTGACTTTTTAAAAAGACTGAGGTATTGTAATTCAAAAAAAGGAGGACGTTATGTTAGCTGCTTGTATTTTAGTTCTTGGAATTCTTTCCAGGCTCGTTGTGCACTCTTGGAATTTCACCCCGGTAATCGCGCTGGCCTTGTTCGGCGGTGTTTATCTGAAGAAAAAACAGGCAATTATCTTGCCATTGGTTTTATTTGCTGTGACGGATATGATTCTCGGGTTTCATCAGGTGATGTTTTTCACATGGGGCAGTGTTGTCCTGATCTCGGCGATGGGCCTCTGGGTTCAAAGAAATAAGAATCTTAAAACGGTTTTAGGCGGCGGTCTGGCCTCGGCCGTTCTCTTTTTTGTTGTCACGAATTTTGGTGTTTGGCTGGTCTCAGGGATGTATCCGCTGACCTTGGCCGGTTTATCGGAATGCTTTACTCTAGCGGTCCCGTTTTTCAGAGGAACGCTTTTAGGCACGTTTGTTTATGGTTTTGTTTTGTTTGGTGTTTATGAGATTATTGCCGCGCGCATCAAGAGCGCAAAACTTAGCCACGTTCTTTAAGAAACACTTTTTCTATGTCGGTTCTCGACGGAATTGTCGAGATTAAATGGGAATCCGGTTTGACTCCGGAGTGGTCCCGCCACTGTGATTGTAAACGTTACAAAGGTTAACGGTTACATAAGTCAGAAAACGGCCGGTGTAGTTTTTCAATGTTTGTCGCGCGAGACGGCAGGATTGAGCATATATTTAGGAATGAATAACGGGTAAACTCCTAACTGAAATCTTTCGGTTAGGAGTTTTCTTATTTTAGGGGGAAAAATGAAAAAAAAGTTTGTTTGGTTTTTATTTGCACTTACGGTCGTCATTGTGAACAGCAAGAACGTTCTTGCCGACATCGCGACCGAGATGGACACGGTTGTCGTGACGGCCACGCGCATCGCGCAGCATAACTACAAGATCGCCGGGAATGTCACGGTGATCAC
>JAGLMJ010000069.1 GCA_023140095.1 Candidatus Omnitrophota bacterium
ACGCGCAATTACATGGCGCATAAAAGTATTGTCCGCGACCTGGACTACACCTTTTTTGTGCGCCCGCGTTCTATTTCTATAAAGAGGGGCCGCCGTCCTTCCGTTCGCGTCGCGCCGCTCATTTTGACCGCCTCTGATGAAGACAGCTGGGGCGAGACCAACAGGACTCTGCAGGTGAAATTTGACGCAGGCGTCGACAGGTCCGGGCCGGTCCCGATCGCTTTTGCGATCTGGGAGCCGAGGGAAGAGGGTGAGGCTTCGGATACGCGCATTATCGTGATCACCGACGCGGATTTCCTGACCAATGTGTTTATCGGCCAGTACAGCAACGCGCGTCTCGGCCTTAACGCGGTCAGTTGGCTTTCGGACTCAGATTACCGGGTCCTGATCGGTAAAAAAGATATTGACGTCGAGCGGCTCGATCTGACAAGCAAGCAGAAGCGCATGGTTGGCGTTATCCTGTTCCTCATGCCCGTATTCATTGCCGTGGCTGGCATTATGGTTTGGATCAAACAGCATATTTCCTAAATAACGACTTTGAATCAAACAACATTCCATTCTCCCGAAGTGCGTGTCGTCGAGGCCTCTGCCGGTTCAGGAAAGACGTACGCCTTGGCCAAGCGCTACGTTCAATTGATATTGAACCCGTCCTTGAACCTCGAGAAGGTTCCCATCCGTAATGTCCTTGCCTTGACCTTCACGAATAAAGCGGCCTTTGAAATGAAGGCGCGCATCCTGGAGTTCTTAAAAAGGATCGCGCTTAAGCAATTATCAAAGCCCGAAGAAAACGATATTCTCAAACCCATCGGCCTCAACAGCGCCCAGGCGAGCCTCAAGGCCTTTAGCGTGATGGAAGGCGTGATCCGCCATTACAATTTTTTCCAGGTCCAGACGATCGATAAATTCATCAATGCGATCCTCTCGGGCTGCGCCTTTAAGATCGGATTGACGGCCAACTTCAAGATCAAGACCAATTCCGCGGAATATCTTCAGTACAGCCTCGACACGCTGATCGACCTTGCGCGCCAGGACAAAGAAGTCTTGCGCGCTTTTGAGCGTTTCCTCCATCATTATTTATATCTCGAGAACCGTTCAGGCTGGTTCCCGAAGAACGATATCCTGACCATTATCACGACGCTTTTCGAAAAAAATAATACATACGGGCTTGACTTTAAAACAAGTCCGTTCACGCCGGAAGACGTGATCAAAAAAAAGGTCTCTATTCTCGAGGAGATAAAGTCTCTGCGAAAGATCCTTCCTCAAGAAACCCACGCCGGCTTTATCAAGTCCCTCGACAAATTCTTAGGGAAACATACCAAAGGATTTGATATCGACAGCATTTCTGATTATTTCGCCAGGGAAGCTCCTCCGTTGAAGAAGGGAACTGCGGTCTCGCATGAAGTGGATCACTTATGGACAAAGATAGGGAAGGGCCTGAAAAAACTTTGCGAGGAAGAGGCCTATTCTCTTTTTGATCCGTATGTTGATATGTTCCTGCGGGTCATCGGCGGGTTTTACGCCTTAGCGTCCAAGGATGATTGCTTATTCTTAAACGAGCTCAACAAACGGGCCGGATCGCTGTTTGACGAGGATCATGTGACCGTCGAAGAACTCTATTATCGCTTAGCGACCCGCTTTCACCATTATCTGATCGATGAATTCCAGGATACGAGCCGCCTGCAATGGCGCAATTTAGAGAAAATGACCGAAGAGGCCCTCTCGACGGGAGGGACATTATTTTATGTCGGCGACCGCAAGCAGGCGATCTATGGCTTTCGCGGCGGCGATGTCGGGCTCTTCGATGACATCAAAGGGGCCTTCGGGGCTTTCAATGTTGTGACCGACGTCCTCGCGAATAACTGGCGCAGCCAGAGAAAGATCGTCGAGTTTAATAACGCGGTCTTTTCTTTAGATAATCTTAAAAGGTTCATTGTGCAGAAAGAATCTTATGATGCCGGGAAGAACAAAAAGGCGCCGGTCCGGTTTAGCGACGGGGATATCCTCGAGATCAGTGATATTTTCCAAAGCGCCCAGCAGGTATCCCAGGCTGCGACCGACGATGGCTATGTCCACATGGAATATATCGATGTCGACAAAAAAGAAGAGCGGGATCACGTGATCCGGGAAAAACTGATCACCCTTGTCCGGGACCTGAAAGGAAGGTTTGCCTACCGGGATATCGCCATTCTGACCCGGGGGAATAAGGAGATCAAGGAAATAACCAACTGGCTTCTTGAGGAGGATATCCCCGTCGAGTCTGAGCGAACATCGGACATAACAGAGAACGCCTTCATTGTTGAACTCGTCGCGTTCTTTAAGTTCTTAGATTCTCCCATCGACAACTTGGCGTTTTCAACATTTATTTTAGGCGACATCTTCACGCGGGCGACGGGCCTGTCGGCGGAAGAGATGCACAGGTTTGTCTTTAGCTTCAGGCAGCGGATGGCCGGCGAGAAGGACCTTTATCTGTATACGGAATTCCGCGAGCGCTTCCCTGAAGTCTGGAAGACGTTTATCGACGAGTTCTTCCGCAATGTCGGGCTGTATCCGCTTTACGAGCTTGCCATCACGATCTACAGCCGGTTTCAGATCCTCGACCATTGCCGCGGGGCGCAAGGGTTCCTGATGCATTTTCTCGAGTTAATAAAAAAGATCGAAGAAGAGCATACCGATATCGCTTCTTTTCTGGGGTATTTTGAGGAACTCAAAGGCGAAGACCTCTACGTGCAGGTGGCCGACAGCGACGCGGTGAAGATATTAACGATCCATAAATCCAAGGGGCTCGAGTTCCCGGTCGTGATCCTGCCTTATCTGGCAATGGATGTTGTGATCGGCGCCAGCAGCGGGGAGTATCAACCGTCGTATGTCCTGCGCCGGCACGATGAGCATATGGAACTGCTCCGCCTCAAGACGAAATACCTGAAATTCTCCGACGATCTTTATCGCATCTACAGCCAGGAGTATAAAAAGGCTTTTTCTTCAGAGCTCAACAGCATGTATGTCGCACTCACGAGGCCTTGCAACGAACTGTATGGATTTATCCCTAAGCGCGCGGGCAATAGTTTTAATTGCGCGCAATTCTTGATCCCTGAGGATCATTATATTCAAGGGAAACAAAAGCGCTATGAATCGGCGGGGCCCGAAGATGCCGCGATCTTGAAGATCCCGCCGTCGGACTATCCCGATTGGATCGGTTACTTAAAAGATGAATTTCTTGATGCTGGTCAATTAAGGAACCGGCAGCATCGTCTCAAAGGCAAGATCATGCATGATATTCTTTCGTTGATCGGCAACTTAAGTGACGGGGGGCGGGAAAAAATCGTCGCCCGCGCGCTTGCGCAGGCAAAACTCCATTTCACGCAGGCCGGTGACTGGAAGGGGTATGAAACGCAATTGGATGAATTGCTCGCGCATCAAGATATAAAGAAGTTCTTTTATTGTGACGCTGCAGAAGTATACACGGAAAAAGAAATAATCAATGCGTTCGGCCATACAAAGCGCGCTGACCGGTTGATCGTCTTTGAAAGCGAGGCCTGGATCGTGGATTTTAAAAGCGCGAAAGATCCGAAAGGGCAATATGAGGCCCAGGTAGAGGAGTATAAGGATATCCTTCAAGGCATTTATTCTCACCGGGAGATCAAAGGATTTTTAATTTATTTGGACTGTTTTCAGGTCGAGGAAGTATGAACACAACGACGACCGACAATAAGATCATCACCTATTCTTTTTGCGAAAGCTTCAAGGATGCGCTTCTCGACCATATTCAGGAGCATTACATCGACCGGGGAACGTATTTAAGCCGGCTGGCTATTGTTTTCGGCGGCCGGCGGCCGGCACTTTTTGTGAAGCGCGACCTGGCGAGGCGTTTAAAGACGAGTTATTATCCTCCGAAGTTCTTTACCATCGATGAGTTTATGCATTACACGGTCGAGAAAAGCGAGCTTTTTGGGCAGACGCGGGACCTGGATAATTGTTTTCTGCTCTATCAGCTGGCAAAGAAAGTAACGCCGGATATCTTAAAAGGGCGGGAGACCTTCGCGCAATTCCTGCCCTGGACGCGCGAGATCTCAAAATTTATCGACCAGTTGGACCTCGAAAACATCGACGACCGGTCGCTTAAAAATATCCAGTCCAACGCGCAGATCGGATACGATGTCCCCGGGGATATTAACCGTTTGCTTCAAAGCATCATTGCCTTGCGCCGGGCCTATCATGAGGAGCTTATCAAGCGGGCAACCTATTGCCGTGGCCTTCAATATTTAAAAGCGTCCCAGATCATCGGCAAACATGACTTTGAAGAATTTGACCAGATCCTTTTCTGCAATTTTTTCTATTTCCACCGGACCGAAGAAACCGTGGTCAAGGACCTGTACCGCCGGGGTAAGGCAACGCTTATTTTTCAGGGTGACCAGCGCAAGTGGCCGGTCCTTGAGAGGATCTCAAAAATGTTCGCTTTTCCCATCCGGGAGGGCGAGACGCCTCAAACTCCGGGATTTTCTTTAAGCCTCCACGCCGGGTTCGATGTCCATTCACAAGTGGGATTGGTCCGGGAGATCTTAAAAGGAATCAAAGATCCGCAGAAGGAGAATACGGTCATTGTCCTTCCTGATCCCGATCATATCATTCCGCTCTTATCCGAGATCAATTCCCTGATCACGGACTTTAATATTTCCATGGGCTATCCTTTAAAGAGAAGCAGCCTGTATTCTCTTTTTGAATTTACCTTTAAGGCGCAGTTATCGCGAAAAGACGGGCGCTATTATACAAAAGATTATTTAAAGGCCCTTCGTCACCCCTTTATTAAAAGTTTAAAAGTATCTTCTCATGCCGCGGTCACGCGCGTTCTGATCCACAAGATCGAAGAGGTTCTGACGGGAAAAGAGAGGACATCCATTTCCGGCAGCTTGTTTGTCCGCCTGGAAGATATTGTCGGGCTTGATGACGTGCATGTATTGACCTCAGAAATGCTTAAACGTCTTGGGATCAACGCTAAAAGAGAAAAGCTGCAGTCCGTCCTTAGAGAGATCCACGACCTGCTTTTTGTCCGATGGGAGGCAATCGGTCATTTTCAGGATTTCTCTGCCGCTCTTGAATATTTTCTGGATATCCTTGTCGATAAAAGTTTTTTAGAGAATTATCCGCTGAATCTCAATATTGCCACAAAAATATACGGGATCAAAGATGAATTCGCGGGCGCTTCGTTCGCCGGCGAGGGTTTTAGCAAAGAGGAGATGTTCCAGATATTTGATCACAAGATGGCCCATGAGATCATTGCCTTTTCCGGATCGCCGCTCAAGGGCCTGCAGGTCCTCGGGCTGCAAGAAACGCGGTCGCTCAATTTTGATCATGTGATCATCCTTGATGTTAATGAGGGCGTGCTGCCCAGGCTGCGGATCCACGAGCCGCTGATCCCGCGGGAAGTCATGATCAGTTTAGGATTAGACCGACTTGAACTCGAGGAAGAGATCCAGCGCTATCAGTTCATGCGGCTGATCTCATCGGCAAAGGATGTCCATCTTGTTTACCAGGAAAGCAAGGATAAAGAGAGAAGCCGTTTTGTCGAGGAGCTGATCTGGGAGGGACAGAAAAAAAGCGGGAAGATGACGGCGGCTCCGGTGGCACGGCCGAGTTTTCTGGTGAATGTCCGTCCTAAGAAAAGGACCGTTCGAAAGACCCCGGAGATGATCGAATTCTTAAAGGACCACACGTATTCAGCCTCGAGCGTCAACATGTACTTGCGCGATCCGATGGAGTTTTACACGAACTATGTCTTAGGGCTGCGCGAGCAGGAGGATCTTCTCGATGAGCCCGAGGCCCGTCATGTCGGCACGTTCATTCATGAATTGCTCGAGGAGAGTTTCCGTCCTTTCTTGAATAAGGAACCCAAGATCAATAAGGCCTTCCGGGATCATTTTGCGAAAATATTTGAACAGAAGTTTGACGCGACATTTGCCAAGACGATGAGATCCGATTCCTTCTTGCTGCGCTCGGTCATTGTCGAGAGGCTTAACCGGTTCCTGGATAACGAGCAATTCAGCGACGAGCGGAAAGTCGAGCAGATCCTTTATTTGGAAAACCGGTTTGACGATGTCATTTCTTTGCCCGTTGGGGATATGAAATTCCGGTATGTCGTTGACCGCGTTGATAAACTCAAGGACGGGACGGTTATGATCGTCGATTATAAAACCGGCAGTACGGATTCGCTGCCGAAGGCGATCGAGCAGATCCGGAATCTGACGTTATCCCGTGAGGCGGTCTATGAGAACATTAAGTCGTTCCAGGTCCCGCTGTATTTTCATTATTTAAGCAAACAGTTCCCGGATCAGCCGATCAACGCGGCATTGTATAACTTAAGGACCCTGGAACTGCACAAATTTATCGGCCCCAAGGTGCTGTTGGACCGCCAGAAGATCAATGACATTTTCTTGAATGCCC
>JAGLMJ010000007.1 GCA_023140095.1 Candidatus Omnitrophota bacterium
GATACCGATCCGATTTATGAAGGCGATCTTGTACAGGTTGTCACGATCACGTATAACGAGACGATGGATGCGGGCGTTGATCCGGTGATCAGTTTCGCGGGCAACGTCGGCGCGATCACAACGCAAGGCAACGGCGCCTGGAGCGTCGGCAATACGGTCTGGACCGAGAGCTTTGATGTTACGGATGCGAATGAGGAAACCCCGACCGTAACGGTTACCTCATCGGCCGCGGAAGATTTGACCGGCAACGCGGAAGGGGCATCCACCGAGGATACCTTTGAGATCGATACCCTTGCGCCGGCGGGCTATACCGTTGATATTAATCAGGCGGAAATCGATATCGGCAATGAAGCGGCCATGTCCTTTACGTTCACCGACGCGGTATTATTGACGACCTACAATTATTCTGTCGACGATACGAACGGCACGACCCCGGCCGTAACGGGTAACGGCGCTATAGGCGGGACAGGGGATACGATCAGCGCCATCGACGTGTCTTCATTAGATGACGGCGTCTTGACGCTGACAGTTTACCTGACCGACGCCATCGGCAATCAGGGGCTTGACACGACGGATACGGTCGTCAAGGCCACGGAGATCGATCCGGATCTCAGTACGGTCAGCGCCGTGCCGTTGAGCCTCGCCGTTGGGGGGGCCACGTCGATGATCACGATCACATTGCGGGATGCGAACACCAATCCTGTCGACGGCAAGGAAGTCTCGCTGAGTTCCAACCGCGGGGCAACGGATACGTTCGATATCAGCGGCACGACCAATAGCAGCGGCGTGATCACCGGCACGATCACCAGCACGACCGCGGGTGTCGCGACGGTCACAGCCGTCGGGGATCCGGGAGACACGAACGTAACGATCATGCAAACGGTGGATATCACGTTCGTTCCGGGCCCGATCGACGCGAACGTCAGCACGGTCAGCGTGCTTCCGGTCAGCGTTCCGGCGGATGGCTTCTCGATGTCGATCATCACCGTAACGGTATACGACCAGTACAGCAACCCGATCAGCGGAAAGGCGGTTTCGGCGACGTCCCACCGCGGCGGAGTGGATGTCATCAATATCGGCAACATGACCAATAGCAGCGGCGTGGTCATCGGCACGATCAGCAGCACGGTTGTCGGTACGGCAACGATCACGGTCATTGCTGATCCGCCGGGAGAAAATGTGACCATTACGCAGACGGCGGATGTGCTGTTCACGGAAGTCGAGATCAATATCTATGATGTCCAGATCGACCCGATCTATGACGCGGCGAATGACGCGATCCTGATCACGACGGTTCTTTTAGAGAACGGCACGATCGTGACCGACCTTGGCAATATGACGCTGACCTATATCGGCGTCATGGATAAAGCCGGGGTGTCGCTCTCCGGGAACTTGAACGGCAGCGAGACCGTTATTGACACGATCAACGCTATTTATCATACGACATGGGATCCGGCGGCCGGTCTGACGGCCAATACGGTTTACACGATCATCGTGAGGATCACCTATGACGGCGATATCTATTCGGGCGTCAAGGCCTTTAGTGTCAATGAACTGGGTGATCTCCTCGCTGATGTAGCGGGGATAGAGTCTAAGATCGATACGATCCAGACGACGGTGACCAGAGTGGATGTCAAGATGGATACGGTGGAAGATAAGATCGATGCCCACGAAGATTCTCAGGCGATCTACAGGGATACGACGGTTGACACGCTGACATTGCTGACCGGCGAGATCGGGGCAATTTTAGAGGATACCTCGACGACCTTGACAGACTTGATCTCGACCCAGGTTGCCACTGAGCTGGCCAAGGGCATTCAGGCTGAGATCATTACCCGGTCGACAACGGTCGAAACGGGATCGACCGTCTCGATCAGGTTCAGAACGTTTACGGGGCTCGTGCCGGTGCTGACGGTGTACGATCCAAGGAACATCACGAGGATCAGTAATTCGGTGATGTCCGAGATCGGCACGACCGGCATCTACGCGAGGGATGTGACCTTCAGCACGACCTGGGGATTAGGCGACTTCACCGTGCTTATCCAAGAGCCGGTCAACGAATCGATCGACAGTGTCATGATGAACGTGGTCCAGAGCCTCGCGACGGGTTCGGGGACATCGTCCTCCTCGATCTCGACGGACTTGATCTACAGCCGCTTGACCAACATGGACAGCGATATAACGAACCTGGTCAGCGGCATGGAAGGCGTGACGACAGCGACGGGCGATGTGAGCACGGATATTGCGCAGCTGATCGACGACCTGAACCTTGTTCGCAGCGGCCCGATGACCGCCGGGTCGATCGGCAGTATCGTGGATGCTGTGGGCGTGGCTATCGGCGATGGCGAGGATAGTGAATTTGAGACGATCCTGGCAAGGCTGGCGGGGATCGACGGGAAGCTCATGGGTATCGGCGCTGATACGGCCCTGGCGGCGTCGATGAACCAGGGCGCGATGTCTCAGTCCAACCTGATCCAGAGCATTGTTGAGCATATTAAAGGGCTGTTAGAAGAGGGCGACATCGAAGGGGCCGAAGAAGAACTGGCCAAGCTCGCAGAGAAGCTGCTTGAACTTAAGGACGGTGTCGACGGAGTGCCGGGCGCCGTGACGACAGATTCTATGGCAAAGGCCATGCAGGGATCGATCGACGAGCTTAACGCGCTGGCCGCGGAGAAGGGGATCGAAGACTTGATCCCGCCGATCGAATTCCCCGAAGAAGGGTTGGCGGCGAAGGCGGAAGATGTGATCGCGATCAGGAACGGCGTCAGCGAGCTGAAGTCGCTGATGGTCGAGGTCAGGGGCCTCTTAGACCAAGAGATCAACAAGCCGATCGTCCACGGCTGGCTGGAGAGCGAGGAATAACTTCCGTACTCCGTATATCGTACATCGTATTATCCGATATGATCACGATATACTAAGTACGAAGTACGGGTTAAATCAGGTTTGGGGCCTGATACAATAAAAAAGGGGCTCGGCCCCTTTTTGTATGTAAAAGGGAAGTGGGAAGATGAAGACCGTCGGCATGATGACAATTAACCGTATCCGAACCCCGGGGGTTCGGATGATTGCGTGCGCCTTGTGCCTTCTGGTTTGCGTCTTATGCGCCTCGACGGCCTATGCCGCGGATATCTATTACTCCGTCGGGACAAGTGGCGCCGACTTGAAGGCTGATGCGACGGTCACGATCACGGGCGGCAATATGGCCACGTTCTCGGCGGGCCAGCCGGAGAATGTCGGCGCCGGGGACCGGGTGACCTATAACACGTCGAGCGTCATGTATATCCGGTCGCGGATCTCACCGGCGCAATTTACCGTTGGGACAGCGACGGGCGGCGCGGTCGGCAACGGCGCCTGGCCGGTCAATACGATCCTGCGCACGTTTTCCACTTTAAATAACGCGGTCAATACGGGGGCGAGCCCGAATCCCAGCGACGCGATCTATTTAGACACAACGGACCTCACGTCGGGGCCGTACACTCTTTATATCATCTGCTACGGCGATACGAGCGCGGATACGACAGCCGTGAACATCAGCGGTTGGATCACGGACACGCTTAGCACGGTCCATATCCTTCCCTCCAATGAAGCGCGCAATAAAGGAAGATGGGACGCGGGGGCCTACAGGCTTTCGGTCACCGGCGGCGACGGGATAACGGTCAGCGACGACAATATCACGATATCCGGCGTGCAGATCGAACTCAGCGGCGGCACGGATGACGGCATTGTCTCCGCGGCCGGCAATGATAACGTCCGCATCACGGATAACATTGTTTATTACACGGGATCGAACCCTCCGGATTCGTTGGGAATAGTGCTCGACGACGGCGGCAACGCGAATACCTTCGCAAGGATCTGGAACAATATCATCTATGATTTTCTCGGGACCGGGAATTCCGGGATATCCGTTGATTTCTCGGGGAGCGGCAGCAAGGCCTATCTTTATAACAATACCGTCTATAATAATACGACCGGCATCAACGATGCCTCCGGGGCGAGCAGCATTGTCGCGAAGAATAACATTGCTTACGGGAACGGCGATAACTACGGAGGGTCGGGGACCTTTGACGCCTCCTCGCGCAATAACCTTTCCGGCCCCAATACCGACGCGCAGATCCCGGGCGTAGGCGCCCAGGACGGTGAAGCCGTCCAGTTTATCGACGTCGCCGGCGGCGATTTCCGCCTTGCCGCTACCGACGCTGCCGCGCAAGATACGGGCGCGGACTTAAGCGCGGATGCGAACTTAAGTTTCAGCGCCGACATCGAAGGGCAATGGAGGGGGCGCCTGTGGGACATCGGGGCGGATGAGCGCGCGGCGAGAATATTACATGTGGCCAGCGCGGCGGACCCGATCGTCGTGCGGCTTGGGAACGGGGCCGTGGCCGAAGACTTTCAGCTGACCTTCACCAACGCCGCAAACGGCCTCGACATCATTCAAAAAGGCGGCTACGGCACGGCGTGGGGCAGCGACCTTGTTTCCACCGGAACGCTCTTTACCATCGGAGGGGAGTCCGGGGCGACGGTCCATACGGTCGTTCAATACGGCGCCGGCGAAGTTATTATCAGGAAGGCGCGCACGGGCGTCCTTTCGCATTACCACATTTATCCATCGGGGCGCGTCGTGATCGACGCGGCCGGGGCGAGCTCCGTTACCGTCAACCAGATTGCGACGTTCAGCGAATATGCCGACGGGACCGCGCACGCCGGCGGGGTTCACGCGTACGCGGACCTCATCGAGACGGCATCTGCGTTGTCGGGCGATTACACCTCGCCGGACACCCCGAACATTATCTCCGGAGAGCGCGTGACGGACCGCGCCTTTGATTACGGCAGCGACGGCTTTGAAGAGGGCCGCGGCAGCTATTGCGTCATTGCCTCGGCGGGAAGCGCGACCGTTGATCTTAACGGGGATGTCCAGATGCGCTACAGCCCCGCCTTTCTGCTGGAGGAATTTTACCCGAAGACGCGATCGGGCGCGACGCTGACCCTGTATTGGGACGCGACGGACATAGTGGCAAGCGGCAGCGAAGTATGGACGGGGGCGCTCGCCTCCGTGCTGAGCGCGTCTACGGGGCTTCGCGGTACGGCGCAGGAAAATAATTCCGCCGGTGATTTCGCGTCTATCCAGACCGCTTCGAACATCAGCGATCCCGGGACATTGTCGCTATGGGTCCGGTCGTCTTCAGCCGTTAACCCTGCGGCGGATGAATATATCTTTTTCGCGGATGCTCAGATGAACCTTTATTTTGACACGTCCGGCCAATTGAATTTCAGGATCAACGCAGGCGTTGACCTGACCTACGCGGCCGATGCTTATGATCATAGCTGGCATCAGGTCACCTGTACCTGGAATTACACCACGGATGCGTACGCTCTTTATGTCGACGGGAAACCAAGGGCAACCAGCGCGGCCACGTATACGGCCCCGACTTTGGATGCCACGATGTTCTTTACGGCGCAAGACGCGTCGGGCACAAGCCGGTTTGATGGGATGGTCGATGAGGTCCGTATTTATAATGATGTCAAGAAACCGACAGGCCGCGCGCTCTTCCATTCGCGCATGGACACGGCCGCCGACCTGACCGGCCCGCAGGTCGGGAGCGCCGGAACGGTTGCCGGAACAGTTTCCTTTACATCCGGCATGAGGGGCAGCGCGATTACTTTTGATGCCGCCGGCGAATACGCGACGATCCCAAGTTCCGGGAACATCACTGCTTCCGCCGGGACGCTGGAAATGTGGGTCAAGTCCAATGCCGCGGGCGACCCTTCCGTCGACGAGCAGCTGTTCTTCGGCGACACGGATTTCAATATTTTCTTTGATACAAGCGGGCGGATTAATTTTCAGGTCAGTTCCGGGGTCAATTTAACCGACGCGGATGATACATATGACGCCCTGTGGCATCACGTCAAGGCGATATGGGATTATTCCGCCGATCAATATTTCCTTTATGTCGACGGGAAGCAAGCCGCCTCAAGCGCGGCGGCCTGCGCGGCGCCTTCCATGGATGCCACGATGTATCTAGGCGCGGCGGACGCGTTGGATACGAACCGTTATAACGGCTTGATCGACGGGCTCCTGATCTACGACGCGATGATCCTGCCTTACGGCGCGTATCACGTCCCGGCGGCCTGGGGCGACACCGTCGGAGAATCCGATCCAGCCGTACTTCTTTATTGGGACGCCGATTCAACGGCGTTGAATATCGGTACGGGAAGCGCGACGCTGGGCGGAGGAATGGCTGCGGCGGCCTGCATTAACGGTTTGGGGATGGTGAATGACGCGGCGGGCGAGTACGCGTCGTTTTCAAGCGCGGGCAACATCATTAATAGCGAAGGGAGCTTAGGTTTCTGGGTTAAGTCCGCCGGTACGGGAAGTCCTTCCGGGAGCGAATACCTCTTTTACGCGGATGCCGATCTCAATGTGTTCTTCGACGCGTCCGGCTTTATTAATTTCAATATCAGCAGCGGCGTCAATCTCCAGCATGCCGCGGATATTTATGATGCCCAGTGGCACTATGTGCGCTGCACCTGGGACTACGCCAATGACCTGCACGAGCTGTTTGTCGACGGAGTCAGGCGCGCGAGCAATACCAGCACCTATGCCGCGCCGGACGTGGACGCGACTGTTTATGTGACCGCGGAGGATAATTCGGGAACAAGCCGGTTCGACGGCAGCCTCGATGAACTGTATATAACCCATTCCGCTGCCTCGCCCGTTACCGCCAGCGCCTACGGCCTGCCCATTATGCAGCCGCAGGCAGGAACGGCGTATTCTTATCGCGTGGATGTCGGGGACGATCTGACCGGACTGACAAGCGGGGACCGCCTGACGCCGTTAAGCGATTTTATCTCTTCGGCGACCGGTTCCGCCAGCGAATATACCCTCCAATATTTCGGGAATATTACGACGACCGGCAGCCCGTCGATATCCGGCGCGAGCGCGATCCAGAACGCGAATGCCACAACCGTCACGCTTAGTTATACCGGAGTCGACCCGGACAACGATACGGTCACCTATATGGCCGAGGACTGCGAGTATTCACTGGATTCCACCGACGGCAGCAACGGAACGTGGAGCGATATGACGACATCAGAAGCGACGGAAGGCTTTACCAGCGGCGGAGCCTCGTTCTCTTATGTATGGGACGCGGCAAGCGACACGAATGTGTACGACGGCATTGTTTATCTGCGGATCAAAGTGAGGGACGGTATGGGGCATGAATCGCAAAACGTTTCGATATTACCCCTTGCCGTCGATACGCTCGCGCCGACCGGCCTCGGGAGTTTCGTTATCAGCGGGAAGGCGACCACAATGATGACGCTTGCGTGGACGGTTGTTTCAGATGATAACTGGCTCAATAGCGCCCATTACGAGATCTGGTACGGGACCGTTCAGGCGGATGTCCAAAGCCCCGGCGGAACGGCTATCAAATGGGACGATTCCCGCGACGCCGGCCTGGCCGGCCGGACGACCGCGATGACAACGATCACTAACCTTACGTCGGACACGGCGTACTTCTTTAAGATCTGGGCCGTCGATGGTTTTGCCAATGAAGCGACCGTCGCGGATATCCCCGGGAGCACCAACAAGAGGCTGGTCGCAAGGGTCTATAGTGTTCAGATCGACCCCATTTATGATGCCGCTAACGACGCGATCTTAGTGACGACCTCTTTACTGACGCGAAGCGGGACGGTCGTGACAGACTTGACGAATTTAACGTTGACCTATGTGGGCGTTCTGGACAAAGCCGGAAATCTTCTCTCCGGAAATTTAAACGGCGCCGGAGATACGATCGCGGGGACGACGAGCGCGCTCTTCTATACGACGTGGGACCCCGCGGCCGGCCTTACGGCGAATACGACGTATACCATTCTTTCAAAGATCAGCTATAACGGGGAGACCTATTCAGGTGTTAAGGCTTTCAGCGTCGATCAGTTAGGCAGCTTAAGCCAGGACCTGGTTCTGATCGATTCCAATGCCGGCACGCTTCTGACTTCTACAAGCAGCATTGATACACAGATCAGCACGATCACTCAGATGATCGACGATCACGAAGACGATCAGGTGTCATTCAGGGATATCAGGCAACAGGAATTGGAAACGTTTGAGACGGACGTCGGGGTTATTGCCGAAAATACATCCGCGGACCTCACGGATTTTATTCAAAATGAATTTGCTACGGAAACGCTCAAAGGTATTCAGACAGAGCTCATTACAAGAGGGACAACGGTCGTCATAGGAACGACGGCCCTGATCAGGTTCAGAACGGCTACCGGAGTTTTACCGGTGATCACCGTTTATGACCCTAACAATGTCACGAAGATCAGCAACGCCGCCATGAAAGAGGTCGGTATAACCGGCATCTATTCGTATGACGTTACCTTTAGCACCTCTTGGGGGCTAGGCGAGTTTACCATCCTTATTCGGGAACCGGTCAGTCAAGCGGTTGACAGCATTATGATGAACGTTGTCCAGAGCCTCACGACGGGCAGCGGCGCAGGCGACGCCTCTTCGATCACGACGGATCTGATCTATAGCCGCCTCTCTAACATGGACGGCGACATAACGAATCTGGTCGAAGGGATGGTCGATGTCAACACGGTGACGACGGATGTCAGCGGCGATATTGATCTATTGATCAAGAAACTTGGCGTTGTTCAAAGCAGCGGCGATATGGACGCTCAAACGGTCAGCGATATTCTGGGATCCGTCGGGGCGGTCATCGGCGAGGAGGGCGGTGTCGGCGAATTTGAAACGATCTTAGGGCGGCTTTCGAATCTTGAAGGAACGCTTGTCGGTATCGGCAAGAATGCGTCGGTCGCGGCCATGTTGACGGGGGATTCAAGGGAAAAAGCCAAATATATCCGGCAAGTTGCTGCCCGGGTCCAAGCGCTTATGGATGAGGGGGACCTCGAGGGGGCCCAAGAGGAACTGCTGGCTTTAGGGGAGCATTTAGTGGATCTCAAAGAAAATATGGACAAGATGCCCGGGTCCGTTACGACAGACGCGCTATCAAGGGAAATGCAGGGGATGATCGGTGAGGTCAATCAAATGGCCGCGGAGAAAGGGATCGAGGGGCTGATCCCTCCGATAGAATTTGAGGAAGGCAGTAAGGCGATGGACCCGGAAGAGATCCTTGAGGTAAGAAACGAGGTCAGTCAGCTTAAGTCGATAATGGACGAAGTGAAGACCTTCCTGGACCAGGAGGTCAATAAGCCGATCATCCATGCCTGGTTCGAAGGAGATAGTTATTAACAGGGGACGGGTGCAGGTCGTGCACCCGTCCTCCATTTGCGGGGGTTGAGGGTGGGGTGTAAGTCTTTCAATATTAATAGTTATATTAAAAAAATGAATTTTGTTAGTGCAACCTGATTTTAAGAAGATTATAATAAGTAAGATATTTATATTAAAAGACTGATATTTGTTAAGTGTGTTTCTATCGCAATAGGAACTTATTAACTATGAAACAAAAAACCATTGTTTTTCTAATGGTCATGGGCTGTTTGTTGTTCAGTTTCATGGCCTCTGAGGCCAGCGCGAATATCATTATAAAGGTACGCGCGCTCAATCCTCTTGAGAGCGAAGAAATCGCGTCCATTTCCTATCCCCTTCCGGAAGAGATCTCACCCAGCGATATTATCACTAAGAACATTACCTTCAGCCTGCCTCATGAAGAGGGGGAGGAGAAGAAAAATACATTCAATATCGAGTATGTTCAGGACGAAGGGCGCTATTTTATCATTGATGAGATCATGCTTGGGCCCAGGGAAATCGTGACCCTCGAGGTTCATGTTCGGGATATATGGATGATCTCTCCGGAGCGCCTTAGCAACATAAGGCAGACGGCTGAAGATCTGATTGCTCAGGCTGAGGCGGCTAACGAGCCTCCTCCCGACGACGGAGGGCAAGAGGATTCTCCGGTTGAGGTTGTTGCCAATGAAACGGTCACCGCCCTGAAGGAGGAGATTTTCAAACAGTTTGACGAGATCGTGGTCCGGCAGGAGAAGAGCTCCGTTCTGAAAGTGGGTGTCGAGAAACACATGGAGGCCTATTACGAGAATATGGAGGCATTAGTCCAGCTTGAGGGAGATGTTGAGATGCTGCGGTATATGTTGGAGCCGGAAGAAGAGGATGGTGATACGCAGGAAGAATTTCCGGAGGAAGCTGCATTAATGGATGATGAGATCCCTCTTTTTGATCCCGCGGACCTGACTTCAGAGGGCGGGGGGATCGGGGCCGGAAGGTAACATTGAAGAATGATATGCGATGGATCATACGGACAATACAGTTTTGTTTGTGCGGATTTATACTCTTGGGGACGACGTCCGGTTACGCAAGTGTTATCCTGAAGATCTCTGCCAGCAATCCTTCTTCTTATGAAGCGCGGGACATTCCTGTAAAATCCTATCTGCCGAAAGGAATACGGCCGGAGGACGTGATCAATGCCGGCGACCTTGAGGTTGGTTACGATGTCAAGAGGGACCAATGTTATGTCCATAAAGACCTGACGCTGGAGGCTAAGGTCTCGGTGACCTATGACGTCGAGATCGAAGATATCTGGCTGATCGAGCAGGATGAATTGGATGCGTTGGACAACAGGACGGATGCTTTAGTCAGCGACCTAAGAAAGTCGCAGTATTCCGAGATTGCCCTTCAAATACAGAAGAATATCCGCGGCAAGATGGAGGATATTCTCGACAGGCAGGAAGACGCTTTGGTCTTTAAAGTCGGGCCGACCAAACACATCGCGGTCCATGGTACGAACAGGAAAGCGGTCGCGGCCGTACGGAGCAGCATTAATGACCTGGAACGGATGCTTTCGGTAGCTGAAGAAGAAGCAAAGATGGGGGGAGGATTTGACCAGACGCGCGCCGCAAAGCTCCTGGAGGCGCAACGGATCAAAGAACAGATCCTGAGTTTCGGCGATCCCGATACGAAAGTCAGCTGCCTGGTCGAGGAGTCGCTGGATGTCGAGAAGGAATCCATTGTCCTTGAGTCGCCGGAAACTGTTTCAATGAAGATCGAATTCGAGAACCCGTCGACCACGAAACGCCAGGTTGTTCCGTTGCGTTATTTTCTGGCCAAAGAAGTTTACGCGAGCGATGTTATTGACGCCGAAGGCCTCAATGTCGGTTTTGATTTCGGAAAAGGCCTCTATTATGTTTATAATGACAGTGTCGTCTTAGAGCCGGGCGAGGTCAAGGCATTTGACGTTACGTTAAACAATAAATGGGCGGTCGATAAAACGAAATTATACGGCCTCAAAGTTTACCTCGAGAATCTCACGAGAGTGGCGGAAGATACCACAGGGCTTGAGACCGCGCAGGAATTCGGCAGGCAGACGCTTAATCATATTTACCGTTTGCTGCGTCTGTCCGATCCGGTCGAATTGACGGAAAACTATGTTGTCTCCTACCGGAACAATCTGGTGGAAGTGGAAGACCTCCGCCAGGATGTCCAGAGGATGGAGGATTTTCTGATCGAGGGGAAGATTGAGCCCGAGATGGAGATCATGGAGCAGGAGCTTCTCTGCCGGGATTCTAAAATGATGGATAAGGGCGCGAAAGACACCCTGGGATTGTCGGGCATCTTAAAAACGCGGCGGATCCGGCTGCTGGCCGGGACGATCTTCAGGGGCAAGCATCTCTCGACGGCGGACACGTGGAAGATCATTTATTACATTATTATATTTTTGGGCATTATCAGCAGTGTATTTTATTTTGTCAATATCCGCCAGCAAAAAAGCACCATGTTCGATACCTTGACGGGGGCGTTCTCAAGGGGGTACGCGCTTGAGCGGTTCCGCGAGGAGCTGAAGATCGCCAAGGGCGGCGACAATAAGTGCTCGCTTTTGGTCATGGATATCGATAAATTTAAAGGGATCAACGATACGCATGGCCATACGGTCGGTGATACGATCCTCAAAGAGTTTGTTATCGCCATCCGCAAAGGGATCCGGGCGACCGATCTCGTCGGAAGGTTCGGTGGTGACGAGTTTATCATCATCTTGCCGACAAGCGAAAAGGAAAAAGCCTTTAAGATCGCCGAAAGTATCGTCAGGATCGTTGAAGGGACCGCGATCAGGGTCAATCCTCAATTGATCTTGAGTACGACGACCAGTATCGGGGTCGCCACTTTCCCCGACGACAGCGCGACGGCCGAGGACCTGTTCGACAAGGCCGACCAGGCCCTGTATCAGGTGAAGAGGCGCGGCGGCAATGGCGCGGAACCGTTCGGGGGGAATGTGTAACGTAAGATATAAGACGTGAGACGTGGGTTGTGGGTCGGGGTATGTGGGTGAGGCAACTTCGTCATCCTGAGATAAAATAGCATTGTCATCCTGGCCCTGAACGAAGTGAAGGGGAAGGATCTCCATTGGTTGACCTGGTTGATCGGGGGAGATTCTTCCCCGCCAAAAAGCGTGGCGGGTCAGAATGACAATGGTTGGTAAGGTATAAAAATGATCGAAGTCGAAATCATGAATCAGGCGCAGGTCATGTTCAGCGGTGTCGCGAAAAACGTCATCCTGCCGGGGGACTACGGCGAATTTGAACTGTTGTCTTTTCATTGGCCCATCGTCAGCCTTTTGACGAAGGGCGAGATCATTATTGACGAAATGGGGTTCCCTATTTCCAAGGGGATCGCGAGATTCTCCAATGAAAAATTGGTGGCGTTAGTGGAACTATAGTATGGAAAATTTTGTCCTGCTTGCTGTTATGTTCATGACCATTGCGGGCCCGTCTGTCGTTATAGCGGCGATCGGATTTGCTTCGATCCGGGCGCTGGGGCGCAATCCGTCGGCATCACCAAAAATTCTGCCGGCGATGATCATTTCTCTTGTGTTTGCCGAGGCGGTCTCGATCATAGGGCTGTTGGTGTTCTTTTATGTAGCTGGAAAGTAGTTTTTGTATTGCGTATTGCTCAGTTCGCAATACGCATCATGCAATACGCACGACGATAATCGGATGTCTTTCAGTTAAGGAGGTTTCATTGATATTCCAAGCGATCTTTCTTCAGGTCCTGTTTTTTTTCGGGCTTGTCCTGGTCCTGCGCAAAATTTTGATCTCATCGTCTTATAATGAAACAAAAAGGCTGCAGCAGCTCAATGAGGAAAACTCCAACAAGTCCCAGGAGCTTGCCGCGAAGATCGCCGACGCCGAGAACGAATACCGGGAGAAAATGCTCAAGACCGACGAAGAAATCCGGCACATGAAGGCCAAGGCGAAGAAAGAGATCGAAGACTTAAAAGAGGCGATCATTACTAAGGGCAAAGCGGAAGGCGACCGCATTGTCACCCAGGCCTTAAACGCGCGCGATGAGATCCGCGCGGAGATCGAGGAGCAATTGCACGGGCGGGTCGTTGAATTTTCAAGCAAGATCTTCCGGAGGATTCTCAGCGCGGACGAGCAGAAACTCGTTCATGAAGGATTGTTGAAAAGCGTTTTTCAGGAATTAGAGGATCTCGAGCGCGACCGCCTGCAGGCGGTCAATATGGACGGGGCATCCAAAGCGGCTGTTGAGGTGAAAACGTCCCATCCGATGACAACGGGGCAGAAAGCCAAGCTTGAGGAGATTCTGTCGTCAAAATTCGACAAGGAAATCACCGTCGAGGAATCGGTGGAAAAAGAGATCATTGCCGGGATCGTCATCACGTTAGGCAGTTTTGTCATTGACGCGAGTTTGGCCGAGAGATTTAAAAAAGCGGCCCAAAACGTAAAATAGATAGCTGATAATGGAAACACTCCAGATCCGCGAAGTCGGAAAGATCAAAGAGGTCAAAAAGAGCATTGCCAAGATCGTCGGGCTGACTCAATGCATGATCGGGCAGCTGCTTGATATTACGCCTAACACGAAGGGCATCATCATGGGCTTTGTTGAGGGGGAAATCATTGTTTTTCTCCTTGGGAAAGTCGAGGAGGCCAGGGTGGGCCTGAGCGTCTCCAGTGACATGAAGCCCTTTACGATCCCCGTCGGGGAAGGGTTTATCGGACGGGTCGTCAATGCCCTGGCCGAACCTCTTGACGGGAAAAAGGAGGACGTTGCTTCTTCCGTGCGCGTCGCGGAATATATCGATAAGAAAAGCACGGCGGCGAAGAGGCCGCAGGCATCCCGAACGCGATATCCTGTCTTTCGTCCGGCGCCGGGCGTTCTGCAGCGCGTCCCGATCGAGGATTCCCTGGAAACGGGCAATTTGCTTATTGACGCGATGATCCCGATCGGCAAGGGCCAGAGGGAGCTGATTATCGGTGACCGCATGACCGGAAAGACGACGATCGGCGTTGACACGATATTAAACCAAAAGGGAAAAAATATTATCTGCATCTATTGCTGCATCGGGCGCTCGTATACTTCGATCCGGAAGGTCGTTGAAACGCTCAAGGTCAACGGCGCGCTCGAGTATACCATTGTTATCGTCGCGCACGCGGCGAGTTCCAGCGGTGAGCAATACCTGTGCCCTTATACGGCAGCGACATTGGGCGAATATTTTATGGACCGGGGAAAGGATGTTTTTATTGTCTTCGACGATATGACCAAGCATGCATGGGCCTACCGCCAGCTATCCCTTCTTCTGGAGCGCCCGCCCGGGCGCAATGCCTATCCGGGGGATATTTTTTATATCCATTCGCAATTAATGGAACGCGCCGGCAAGTACAGCCCCGAGTTCCAGGGCGGGACGATGACGTTTTTCCCTATCGTTGACACGATCCAGGGCGACGTGACCGGCTACATCCCTTCGAATTTGGTTTCCATGACGGACGGGCAGATCTACCTGAACACCTCGCTGTTCAACAGCGGGATTCGCCCGGCTGTCGATATAGGGCTTTCCGTATCCCGCATCGGCAATAAAGTGCAATGCCCGGCGATCAAGGAATTGAGCAGCACGCTGCGCCTTGAATATCTCCGGTATAATGAATTGGTGAAGATCACGCGGTTCAAGACGAATGTCTCGGCGGAAGTGAACCAGCGCCTCCGGCGGGGCGAGGTGCTCACGCAATTATTCAGCCAGGAGAATAATCATCCTTATTCCCTGGCGCGGCAGGTCGTTCTGCTTTATGCCCTGCAGCGCAAGGTGCTCAGCGCCCTGATCAGCGAGGAAGTGGAGAATTTTAAGGAGACCATCTTTGAATTTATCGAAAATACTTCGCCGGAATTGATCGAGGATATTACCAAAGAGAAAGAACTGACGATCTCCATCAAGAAGAGGCTGGACGACTCTTTTGTGACCTTTTTCAGGAACAGGGATAAAAACATTTAAATGAAAACCGTTCAATGGCTTAAAGAGGAATTGGAACTCAACGGGGACCTGACCGAATTAATGGACGTTCTTAAAGGCATTGCTGTTTCCGAATTCTGGGCCTTGTCCAAAAAAATGGGACGATTCACCAGGTTCATGAAGGCCTTTGAGGGATTTTTCCAGATGATGGATTTTAGCGCGTCGGAGCATCCGTTTACCAAAGAGCACGGCTCTTTGGGGATCATTATGGTGACGTCGAACGAAGGGTTTATGGGCGGCTTGAACTCGCGCGTGATCAATACGGCCCTGGCCTATCGAGGGGCTGATGAGGCCGAACTGATGATCGTCGGCGAGCAAGGCGCGGCCTATCTTGAATCGCTGGGGCGCAGGTTCGTTGATTTTCCCGGTGTTGTGACCGGGGAATGTTATGAAGCGGCTTTGAGCTTAAGGGATTACATTATGGCGGAGGGCCGCGCCGGCAAGTTCGGGAAGCTCATTCTTTTTTATCCCAAGCCTCTTTCCTTCATGGCCCAGAAGGTCGAGATTCTGACGATCTTGCCTTGCGTCAAGTTATTCGAGAAAAGACCCGAGGAGATGGGAAAAAAGGTGGCTCCCATTATTGAGTCATCCGTCGATGATATTGTTGAATACCTGGTTGAGACATGGATTGTCCAGAAGCTCTTTGAGGTGTTCGAAGACAGCAAGCTGGCGGAATTCTCGGCGAGGACGGTTCATTTGGAAGAAAGCTATCAGATCCTTCTCGAACAAGGCAAGGGCATCCGCTATCAGTATTTCCGCGGGCGCCATGAGCTCGTCGATGCCGGAATGCGGGATATCTATTCGGCGCAGATCGTGCGGAAGAAGGCAAGAAGGAGAAAAGTTAAAGGGGAAGACGCATGAGCCTTGGGAAGATCATATCTGTTGAGGGCCCCATTGTCGATATTGTTTTTAAGAGCGAAAAGGACATTCCCAACCTTTATGAGGCGGTCGAGACGGAATGTTTCGGGGGCAATAAACTTATGTTAGAGGTTGTTGAGCATCTTGAGAACAAAATAGTCCGATGCGTGGCCCTGGGCTCGACGCTTAATTTGCAGTATAACGCGGTCGCGAATTCTCGCGGGGATACGATCCGCATTCCCGTCGGGGAAGAACTGTTCGGCCGGATCGTCAACGCTATCGGCGAGCCGATCGACCGCAAAGGGAAGATTGAGGCGAAGGAGTACGCGCCTATCCGCAGGAGCATCTCGAACATCAGGCTCAATCCCGACAGGATCTTAGGCGGGGAAGCAGAGATTCTTGAGACTGGTATTAAGATGGTCGATTTTCTCTTTCCTTTGATCAAGGGAAGCAAGACCGGGATTTTAGGGGGAGCGGCGCTGGGAAAAAGTATCTTGGTCCTCGAGATGATCCATAATGTCGTCGAGGAACATGAAGGGGCGTGCGTGTTTACCGGGGCGGGCGAGCGTATCCGAGAGGGAAACGAGCTTTATTTCGAATTTGTCAAGCAGGGGATCATTGACAAGGTCATGATGGCCTTCGGCCAGATGGATGAGCCGCCGGGCGCAAGGTTCGAGGTCGCGATGACCGGCGTGACATTGGCGGAATACCTGCAGGACCAGAACAAGGACGTTCTTTTCTTTATGGACAATGTCTACCGGTTCGTTCAGTCGGGTGCCGAGATTTCGACGCTGCTTGGCCGCGTCCCGTCGGAGACCGGGTACCAGCCGACATTGGCGTCGGAGGTAAGCGATTTTCAGGAGAGGATCCGCTCCCGCGAAGGAGGGTCCATTACGGCGATCGAAGCGGTCTATGTTCCCGCGGATGACTTGACGGACCCCGCGGTTGTCACGATCTTCAGTTATCTGGATTCGATCCTGGTTCTCTCGCGCGACAAGGTCCAGCTCGGGCTGTATCCGGCTATTGACCCGTTGATCTCGTCGAGCAGTAATCTGAATACCGCGGTCGTCGGACGGGAGCATTTTAATACCGCGCAGGAATGCCTGAAGGTCCTGACGAAATATGAGGAGCTGCGCCGCGTGGTCATGATCATCGGCATTGAAGAATTGTCCAAAGCGGACCGGACGCTCTATGACCGGGCGAAAAAAATATTGAACTTTTTGACCCAGCCGTTTTATGTTACGGAAGCCTATACGGGGAAAAAAGGGGAATACGTGGCCCTTAAGGACACGATCTTAGGGTGCCAGAAGATCATTAACGGCCGGGCGGACCGGATGCCGGAAGAAAGTTTATATTTAATCGGAAGATTTGAAGAAGCTAGGTATTAAGTACAGTAGAGGATAAAAAAACAAATACCAAATACCAAATACCAAGCAAATCACAATGACCAAAGATTCAATGATCAAGACGCGTGGTCGATGTTTGTTTATTGGGATTTGAAATTTGTTTGTGATTTGGTGCTTGTGATTTGGGATTTACCATAACTATTGAGAACACTTATTCGGTTAAGAGGAGATTGGAATGGCGTTACGTATCGGCGATATTCTTGTTGAGAAAAAGATCATCACGCCGGAGGAACTGGCCCTGGCGATCAAGGAACATCAGAACACCAAAGAGTTCCTGGGCCAGGCGCTGGTCCGGCTGAACATGATCACCGAGGAGAAGCTGCTTAAGGTTTTAGCCGAGCAGCAGGGGATCAAGTTCCTGGACCTCAAGGAAATGAAGATCAGCGACAATGTTATCGCAAGCGTTCCGGCGAAGTTCGCGTGGCATTACAAGATCATGCCGATTCGCATCGACGGAAACGTCCTGGTGGTCGCGATATCGAACCCGTTTGATATGTGGCCGATCGACGACCTGGAGACGAACCTTGGCTATCGCGTGGAGATCGCCCTGGCGGTCGCTTCGGACATCACCGACGCGATCAGGAAATATTACGGCGTCGGGGCCGATACGATTGAGCGCATTTTAGCCGAAGCGCCGCAAGAGGACGAAAAGGGAGGTCCCGTCGCTGCTCAGGAAAAGGTCCAGGACTTAGAGACCGGCGCCGAGGACGCCTCGGTCGTCAAGTTGGTCAACCAGATCCTGCAGCAGGCCATCAGCGACCGGGCGACGGATATCCATCTTGAACATTACCGCAATGAATTGATCCTGCGCTACCGCGTCGACGGGATCCTCTACGACACGCAGGTTTCCGAAAATATTAAATATCTTTATCCGGCGATTGTTTCAAGGATCAAGGTCATGGCCAATTTGAATATCGTCGAGCGCCGGATCCCGCAGGACGGGCGGGCCAAGGCCAAGATCGGGAATAAGGAATACGAGCTGCGTATTTCCATTATTCCGACGCTGTACGGTGAGAATATCGTTATCCGCGTCCTCTCGACGCTGATGCTCTTGAGCATCCGCGACCTTGGGATGGAAGACAAGGAGCTCGCGACCTTAGAGGGGATCCTCGCGAAGCCCCATGGCATTATCTTTGTGACTGGCCCAACGGGAAGCGGGAAGACGACCACCCTCTACACCTGCTTAAGCAAGCTTAACACGCGCGAGCGGAAGATCATTACGATCGAGGATCCGGTCGAATATGAATTGCGCGGCGTTTCTCAGATCCAGGTCAATCCAAAGATCGAGCTGACCTTTGCGACGGCCCTGCGCAGCATATTGCGCCATGACCCCGACGTGATCATGGTCGGAGAGGTCCGGGACACGGAAACCGCGCAGATCACGATCCAGACGGCCTTGACGGGCCATCTGGTGTTCTCGACGATCCATACCAATACCGCCGCCAGCGGGGCCACAAGGCTGATCGATATGGGGATCGACCCTTTCCTGATCACGTCTTCCGTCGAGGCTTTTATCGCCCAGCGCTTGGTGCGCGTTATTTGCCCGGAGTGTAAGAAACATGTAACGAACGAGAGGATCGATATCGGCGAGACGTTTCCCGGAATTGATGCCAGCCAGCCTTTTTACCGCGGTAGCGGATGTTCGGCCTGCAATAACACCGGATACAAGGGGCGGGCCGCGATCTATGAGATATTGGTCATGTCCGAGCAGATCAGGGAAATGGTCCTGGAAAAAGCCTCTTCCGACGCCATTGAGCGCAAGGCAAGGGAGTTAGGGATAAAATCTTTGACACACAGCGGCTGGGAAAAAGTGTTTGCGGGGGTCACGACGCCCGAGGAGGTCCAGCGCGTGACGCAGATCGAGGAGTAACCCTACAGACCCCCGGGGTCTGTAGAGAGCAGTGACCATACGGACCCCCGGGGTTTGTAGTGGGGGTAACACTCTAATACGGTTCCCGGGGGTCCGTATGGAAACAACCATTCCGGGGAGAGAGATGCCAAAATTCCATTACAAGGCCAAGAGGGGCCCTGATGAAGTCGTCGAGGGTGATATGATCGCGGAGAATTCGGATCAAGTTGTCGTCAAGCTTGATCAAATGGACCTGATCCCGGTCAGTATTATTGAGGGGGAGGGCTCTGCCGTTGAAACCCAGAAAGATCAAGGCTCCCGGTCGCGGAGGCCAGTGACACGGAGCCGGAAGATCAGGACGAAAGATATCGATGCGTTTACTTGGCAGCTGGCGAGCCTCGTCAAGGCAAGCGTTCCTATTCTCCGGTCCTTGACATTGATCGCCCAGCAGACGGATAATCGTTCGTTCCAGGCTGTGGTCGAAGATCTCAAGCAGCAAGTGAAAGACGGAAAGACCCTTTCCGAGGGCATGCGCCGCTACCCGAAACTTTTTAATAACCTGTTCCTGGGCATGGTCCAGTCCGGGGAGCAGGGCGGCGTTCTCGACGAGGTGCTCTACAAGATTGCGGAGTACCGCGAGAAAGAGCAGAAAATGCGGCGCAAGATTCAAGCGGCGTTGGCCTATCCGATGGTCATGCTGGTCGTCGGGATCGGCACGGTCTTTGTCATGCTGACCTTCTTTATGCCGAAATTTATCGGCATTTTCGATAGGATGAAGAGAGAGCTTCCTCTGCCGACAAAGGTCCTGATCAGCGCCAGTAATTTTATGTCCGAGCACTGGATGTGGTTTATTTTCGCGTTTGTTTTTGTTTTTATTCTTTTCGGGCGGATGCGCCCGGGCGGCAAAAAGAAATTTTTCTTTGATCTGATCAAGCTACACACGCCGCTGATCAAACAGTTCATCCGCGATGCCGAGATCGCCAAATTCTGCCGGACGCTCGGGATGCTTTTAAAGAACGGGCTGCCTGTTTATGAAAGCCTGACATTAGCGACGAATACGCTAGACAATGAGGCGCTGCGTAAGCATCTGGAGGTGACGGGAAAAGATATCGTTAATCAGGGCTCGACGCTGTCGGCCAGCCTTGGAAAGATCAAGATCTTCCCGAACTTTGCCATTAACATGATCGCCGTCGGCGAAGAAGGCGGAAAGCTCGAGGGGGCATTGAACGGGGTGGCCGAGGCTTATGAAAAGGAAGTGGAGCAGGCGATCAGCGTCATGACCTCTCTTTTGGAGCCGCTGTTGATCCTGGCGATCGGCGGGATCGTCGGGTTTATTGTTTTTGCCATGATGCTGCCGATTTTCGATATCGGTGTCATGGCCAAATAACCTATACAGACCCCGGGGGTCAGTTTGGGTTAAAGATCAAATCAAAGGGGGAAAAATATGAACACGCAATACGCAATACGCAATACGCGATACGGTTTCACGCTCATCGAGCTCATGATCGTCGTCATTATCATTGCCGCTTTGTCGGCCATGGTCGTCCCGAGGTTGTCGAACCGTTCCGAACAAGCGAAGATCACGGTTGCCGAAGCCGATATTAATTCGAATATCGGCCTGGCCTTGAAATTGTATAAACTGGATAACGGACGTTATCCGACGACAGAGCAAGGCCTCAAGGCGCTTCTTGCCA
Source organism: Candidatus Omnitrophota bacterium (assembly GCA_023140095.1). The sequence continues at coordinate 21,080 of JAGLMJ010000007.1, forward strand.
AGCCGTCCTCCAGCCCGACTCCGAGAAATTGGAACGGCCCCTATCTGGAAAATGACCCTCTGGACCCGTGGAAGATCGAATATGGATATAAATGCCCGGGGGTGAACAATACGACCGGCTATGACCTGTATTCCTTTGGACCCGACGGCATTGAGGACTCGGCGGATGATATTAAGAACTGAAAGTGAGAATGGATGTTAGACCCTAGACGACAGACCATAGACTCTAGACTTCAGGCTGAGGATGATCGAAAAACGAAATTCTATGGTCTAAGGTCTATAGTCTATGGTCTAAAAGGTCTGTCCCTCATCGAGGTATTGCTGGCTGTTTCGATCTTGGCGATGGGAATTACCGGCGTCTTAAGGGGGTATGCCAGTTCAATAGCGACACTGGAAGTCGCCCAATACAATATCGACGCTGTTAATCTCTTAAGGGAGAAAATGGCCGACGTTGAGATCATGATCCTGGAAAAGGAAGAGATCTCGCCGGCAAGCGCACAAGGGGTTTTTGAAGATCCTTTTCAGGATTTTTTATGGGAATGGAGCATTAAGCCGGCGCAAGAGGAAGATCTTTACGCGCTGGCTCTAACTGTTTCCAGCGAATTTAACCCGAGGGAATTCTCGTTAACGACATATGTGGTGGATAAAAAGGCCGAGGAAGATGAGGAAGAGGAAGAGGAAGAATAAGCGTATAGGGTATAGCGGACAGCGTATAGAAAATCCAACCAATCTAACCGCTAACCGCTATACCCTATACGCTAACAGAGCATTCACTCTTCTCGAACTGATGGTCGCAACGTCGATCTTAGGGCTCATCGGCTTAGCTGTCTTGACGACGTTCGGCAGCGGTCTTCATGTCTATGAGCGCGTGCAGTCGTACGGGGGCCTCCAGGCGGACATCCTTCTTTCCCTGGAAGAGATGGAGCGTGACCTGGCCAATACGTTCCCTTTTTCAGGAATAGAGTTCGAGGGCGAGGCGCGGAAAATAACTTTTCCGGCTGTTATCGAAACTGTTGAAACGATCGACGAGGAAAAAAGGGCCGTTCCGTCGGTCGGCCAGATAGCGTATTCTCTTGGCGGGGACGATAATCAGAAAGTATTAATGCGCGACCAGTGGGATTATTCCCAGGCGGTCTCCGAGGATAAAAGCGAAAATGATCAAAGCGGGTTTTTTGCTTATGTCAAGGACATCCGGTTCAGCTACTATTTTCTCGACGGGAAAGGTGAGGAGTATGGCTGGAAGGAGTCCTGGTCCGCGCAAGAAGATGAAGGCTCTCCGGCGGTCGTGAAGATCGAGCTGACCTATGAAGACCGCGGCCGGGATATGACGCTTGTCCGGACCGTGTTCCTTCCGTCGGAGATGATTGTCGAGGAGACAGAAGAGGACGAAGAGGGAGGGGATGAGGACGAGGGATATGGAGAAAGCGAGGGCGAGGATGAGGCTTAGCCGGGATCGAAGAGGCAGTGTTCTTATTGCCGTTCTTTGGTCGCTGTTCTTTCTGGCGGCCCTGGCTTTGGCGATCAATGTTTTGATCACCCCGCAGCTTGGATTAGCCGCGAAATTACGCGACAGGGTCATGCTGCGGTATCTTGCTAAGGCGGGCGTCGCGCGGGCGATCATTGAGATCAGGGCCGATGAAACCGATGCGTACGACACGTTCAATGATCCGTGGGCGTACAATGAAGAAGCGTTCAAAGAGATCGGTTTGACCGACGTGGGATATTTTAGCCTCGAACATGCGCTTGTGATCGGGAGCGATAAAAAAAGCGAGCGGCATTACGGGCTTATTGACGAAGAGAGAAAGATCAACATTAACAGGGCGCCTGCGGGCGTCTTGGTGCAATTCTTTGAGGTCGTGGCTGAAGTATCCTCTCAGGATGCGCTCGGCATGGCTGATGCGGTCGTTGATTGGCGCGATGAAGATGATGAACCTTTAGAGAGCGGGGCGGAAAGCCCTTATTACGAAGCGTTAGAGAACGGTTATGCGTGCAAAGATGCCCCTTTTGAAGTTTTAGAGGAACTGATGTTAGTGAAGGGGATAACGCCGAAGGTTTTTGACAAGGTTAAGGACAGGGCCACGGTTTACGGGCAGGGGCTCGTGAATGTCAATACGGCTGACGCATTGGTCTTAGAAAGCCTCGGCATGAGCGAAGAATTGGTGGAAAAAATTATTTCATTCCGCAACGGTGATGACGGAACGAAAGTCACGGAGGATGACAATGCCTTTGAAGACGCGGGGTCGTTCGGTTCTGTTTTGTCTTCGGCGCTGGGGTTATCTCCCGAGGAGGCCGACGAACTTCAGGCGGCCATAGACAGCGGAATGATCGGGGTGCGTTCGGATCATTTCCGCGGATATTCTTTTGGCAGATTCCGGGACACAGATATGTTCGCGAGGATCGCCTTTGTTATCGACCGGGATGAACACATCCGGTATTGGAGGGAAGAGTAGAGAACACTATGGCACTATCTTTCTTAAAACCATCAAAAAAGACATCGACGGTCGTCGAGATCGGGAACGACTGGCTGAAGATACTCGAGTACAGTCCTTCCCATAGGGGTGGGTGCGTGACGCGCGCCAGTTTTGTGAAACTTGTCCAGATCAAGGAGCCGGTGACCGAAGCGCTGGTCAAGGCCTTCAAGAGCCTGAAGTTAAGCAAGGAAAACGTGATCGCCTGCATTCCCCGGCATCTTGTCACCGTCAGGATCCTTGAGTTCCCTTCCGTCAAACCCAAAGAGATCAATGATATGGTGACCCTTCAGGTAGGCAAGCAAACGCCTTATTCGCGCGAAGAGATCATCTTTGCCTACCGCTCGATCCACACGCAGCGGGGAGGCTATACGAAAGTCATGCTGGTCATCGCCCGGCGCAATATTGTTAACGCCCGCGTCGAGGTGCTTCAAAAGGCCGGGATCGAAGTGGAGAAAGTCGCGGTCAGTTCGGAAGGCGTTTATAACTGGTTCAGCGTTGCTTATGCGTCAGAGCTAAAGGGGAATGCGGAAGGGACCGTCTTGCTCGATGTCGACTCTAATTATTCCGATTTTATGGTCATGCACCAAGGGCAATTTTATTATACGAGGAATATTTTGGTCGGGGCCAATCACCTGATCGAGGAAGAGGATAAATGGAGGGATAAATTCGTTGAAGAGGTCAGCCATTCTATGGAGCTGTACCATAATGAGGAGCGTAATATTAAGCTGGGCCGGATATTTATCAGCGGTGCCGCGAAAAATATCAACAACCTCAGCGGCGCCCTCAGCGAGCAATTGAACTTGCCGGTAACGGTTGCGGAAGCCCTCAACAATATCAAGATACGCGGCAATGTCCGCGCTTTCCGCGATGATGACTGTGTTTTCGTTTCGCCTTCGCCCTTGCTGGGAATGGCCATTAAAAGCGAAGACCTTCAGATGGACCTGACCTCGAATGAGCTGCGCATTCAAAAAGAGATGGAGCAAAAGAGGAAGCAGATCACCCTGATGGGGATCTTAGCGGCGTCTGTCGTCCTGATCCTTTCTTTATTATTGCTTGTAAGGGTCTATTTCAGGAACACTTATTTGGCACAGACAAAGAAAGAGATCTCGAAGATTGAAAAAGTAGCGAGCTATGTGGAGAATATGCGCAGGCATATTTATTTAGTGGAAGGCCGGCTGGATGCGAAGCGAAGATCTATCAATGTTTTGCATGAAGTCCATAAACTTACGCCTAAGGAGATCTATTTTACGAACATCAATATTGAGGAAGGGAAGCAATCGATCCTCCAGGGGCGGGCAAAGGAAATGTCCAATGTGTTCTCTTTTGTGACGATCCTTGAGAATTCGCCTTATTTTGAAAATGTTAAAACAACATATGCGACAACGAAAAAGGACCGGAACGAAGAATATACAAAGTTTGAGATCATTTGCATGTACGAGAAGGAAGAGGAGTTTGAGGAGTAATTTAGGATAGGTAGACGATAGTTTCGTGCATTGTACATTGCTGATCATAAAAACCATAATACGAAGTACGATGTCCGGAATTAAAGGGGTCTGGCATGTTTTGGGATAAGCTTTCAAGAAAAGAAAAGATCGGGTTGAGCCTTGCGTTCGCCGTTATGGCCATTGCTTTATTGGACCGGTTGGTCATCAGCCCTATCCGGAGCCATTTCCAGCGCATTAATCAAGAGATCAAGATCAATGAGAAGCGGCTGGCGCACGACCTTCGCAACGTGCACCAACAGGACCAGATCGCGCGGCAGTTCGATAAATATGTCGAATACGTGCAGAGAAGCGGTTCGGATGAGGAAGAGGTCGCCAAAATTCTCGGGGAGATCGAATCGCTGGCACGGAAGTCAAAGGTATATTTAGCGAACATGAAACCTCAAACGCCTAAAGAGATCGACTTTTATAAGGAATACGCCGTGGAGATCGATGCGGAAGGAGATATTGCTTCTTTGATCAAATTCCTGCATCAGCTCAATACATCAACCCAATTATTAAGAGTGGAGAAGCTGCGGTTGAGCTCTAACAAGAAGGGGGATAAAACGTTAAAAGCATCCATGATGATCATACGGGTCCTGGTTCTATAAAGCGGGGAGTTTTGTCAATGCGCCGGGACCAAAAAATAATTTAACAGCAAAAAAGATCGTTTTATTCTTGTATTGAAATTAATAGTTTGTTATATTCATATT
>JAGLMJ010000070.1 GCA_023140095.1 Candidatus Omnitrophota bacterium
TTTAACCACCGGAAAATCTCATTAAGAACCAGTATAACCGCTGTTTTTAGTCTCTTCCAAAAATCTTCCTTCTTGACGGTTATTACGCCAAATCGATAGGCTGTTTGTGATCAAAGAACCGGGTGAATGCCCTTAAGTTTTGAGAGAGGAGTACTTCCAATGGAGAATGAAATAAATATATATACACAAAGCGTTTTAAGTTGGCTGATTTTTGCCGGAGTTTTTTTCGCCGGATATTTACTAAGGTGGTTTTTTGCCGGACAAAAGCTCAGGGCGGCTGAGACAAAGGCCAAGGCTTTGAAGGATTCTGCCCAAAAAGACGCCGATCACAGGCGAAAAGAAGCCGAATTGCAGGGGAAAGACCTGATGATCAAATTGCGTCAGGATTTTGAGAGGGAAACAAAAGACCGCCGCGAAGAAGTCGTCAGCAACGAGAAGCGTCTGCAGCAAAGAGAAGAAAATCTGGACAAGCGCCTCGACTTGCTGGAACGCAAGGAAAAAGATATTAATCAGCGTTTAGAAGAGTTAAAGAACAATGAAGTGAATGTTCAAGAAAAGACCGGAGAGCTTGATAAATTGATCGAAGAAGAAAAACAGAGGCTTCAGAAGATCTCTTCGATGAACGAGGATGAGGCAAAAAATCTTCTTCTTTCACGCGTTGATGAGGAACTGCTTCAGGAAAAGGCCCTGCGTATCCGGCAAATGGAAGAAGAGATCAAAGATAAGGTCGATAAAAAAGCCCGTAATATCATTGGGACCGCGATACAGAGATGTTCTTCCGAGCACACAGCGACTTCAACGGTTACGGTCGTGATGCTTCCTAGCGATGAAATGAAAGGGAGGATTATCGGCAGGGAAGGGAGGAATATTCGCGCCCTTGAAGCGGCTGCGGGTGTCGATATTATTATTGATGATACTCCGGAGGCGGTGACGATCTCAGGGTTTGATATGTTCCGACGAGAGATCGCGAAGATCGCTTTAGAGAACCTTATTGCCGATGGGCGTATCCATCCTGGCCGTATCGAAGAAGTTGTGGAGAAAGCCAAAAAAGAGATGGATACGATTATCAAAGAGGAAGGCGAGAAAGCCGCTTTTGACCTGGGTATCCACGGGATGCATGCGGAACTTTTAAAACTGGTAGGGCGCCTTAAATTCAGGACAAGTTATGGCCAAAACGGTCTTCAGCATACCAAGGAAGTTGCCATGCTCATTGGATCAATGGCCTCACAGGTGGGGTTGGATTCAAAGATGGCTATGCGGGCCGGGCTTCTTCACGATATTGGAAAAGTTGTCAGTCAGGACGTTGAAGAAGGAACGCATGCCGTTGTGGGCGGGAGCTTATGCCGTAAATATGGCGAACCGGAAGATGTCGCGAATGCCGTCGAGTCTCATCATGAGGAAGTTGAGATGGTCTCGATCTATGGAACTCTTGTGTGTGCGGCGGATGCCATAAGTGCGGCGCGTCCCGGCGCACGGGCGGAAACTTTGGAAACGTATGTTAAGCGCCTGGAAAGTCTTGAGAAGATCGCCAATTCATTCAAAGGGGTCAGCAAGACGTATGCATTGCAGGCAGGCAGGGAGATCCGTGTTATCGTCGATCCTGAGAAGATCAATGACGACGAGTCCATTGTTATGGCAAGGGATATTCGCAAGAAGATCGAGGAGGGGATGGAATATCCCGGACAGATCAAAGTGATTGTCCTGCGTGAAAAACGGGCCGTGGAATTTGCTAAGTAAATAAAAGAATCAAAGAGATAAAAAATATGAATATTCTATGCATTGGTGATGTTGTCGGAAAACCCGGGCGCCATGCGGTGCGAGGGCTTCTGGAGGGCTTGAAGAAAAAGTTTAGCATTAATCTTGTGATCGTCAATGTTGAAAACACCGCCGGAGGATCAGGCGTTACTTCCAAGATCGCTAAACAGTTTTTTGAAATGGGATGCGACGTTTTGACGTCAGGGGACCATATATGGGACCAGAAAGAATTGGAAGAATATCTTAACGAGGAAGAGTTTCTCTTAAGGCCGGCTAATTTCCCGGAAGGAGCTCCCGGAAGGGGATGGTGCATCAAAACAACGGCCGCTGGAGTTAAGGTCGGGGTGGTTAACATGATGGGGCGCGTTTTCATGCGCTATCAGGTTAATTGCCCGTTCCGCGCTGTCGATGCGATCCTTGAGGAGATCAGACAAGAGACGCCGAACATTATTGTTGATATGCACGCGGAAACGACCAGTGAAAAGGTTGCCATGGGGCATTATGTTGATGGGCGTGTTTCAGGGGTCTTCGGAACGCATACGCATATCCAAACGGCAGATGAAAAGGTTTTGCCGGAAGGAACCGCGTATATTACAGACTTAGGAATGACAGGCCCATATGATTCGGTTATTGGGCAAAAAAAAGAAAATATTATCCGGCGGTTTTTGACAAGTCTTCCTTTACGGTTTCATGTGGCTGAGGGGGATGTCAAATTGCATGGCGCCGTGATCGAAATAGATGAACAAACAGGTAAGGCTTGCCGCATTGTGCGTATTCAAAAAGCATTTGACGGTCTTCAGGATCAAACGGAGACGCGGGAAAACTAAAAACATATTTGACTTGTTGTAAAAGGCATACTGTATTATAATCCAAGAAGTTGTGAATCATAATGAATAGAGTATAGAATCTAGATTGAGCTTTAAGGAGGAGTCAATGGGAGATTGGGAAGGGTTAAACAGAAGAAAATTTCCACGGGTTAATTATCCTTGTTTGGTTGTTATTCGTAATAATACTGAAAATGGCGATAAAAATAATGTTATTTTAACGCACACAGACAATGTCGGCATCGGAGGCGTCTGTGTTGTTTTAAAGCAGGACGTCAAGATGTTCTGTGAAGTTGAACTTGAATTAGACCTGCTGGATCTAGGCGAACATATTTGCTGTAACGGAAAAGTCGTTTGGAATGTTCAACGGCAGAGTGAAGCGCCGGAAAAACCGTTATTTTCTGATATTGGCATTGAATTTATTGATATTGAAGACGGAGACCAAAAACGTTTGGAACGCATTGTTGAGCGTCTAGTAAAAAACAGTGCATAAAATTTAAGCACAGAATGCTTCTAGCTCATTGTAACGTTGATTCGTGATACACTTCTGTTACGATGTGCTCGCCATACCCTTCAAAAGGATTTATTCAGCTTCAAAGATCGTCCATCCGTTTATATTAGCGGCTTTTGTCATGTCAAAGAAAGCCGAGATCTCCGATTCCATAAAGACTAACAAACATATAACTATTTTAAAAGAAACGCTCTTTTACCCCTGTTTATCTAGGATAATGAAATGGCCAAAGTAAGATTTGCACCAAGCCCGACAGGATATTTGCATATAGGCGGCGCCCGCACAGCGCTGTTCAATTGGATGTACGCAAAGTCCGTCGGAGGGGCATTTGTTTTACGCATTGAGGATACGGACCGGCAGAGGTCCAAAAAAGAATTCGAAGAAGAAATACTGGACAGCATGAAATGGCTCGGGCTTGATTGGGATGAGGTCTATTATCAAAGCCGGAGATTCGATCTCTACCGTGAGCGCGCTCAAAAACTTTTGGAAGAAGGCAAGGCCTACAAGCAAGGAGGGGCCATTCTTCTTAAAATGCTTCCCCAAGAGATCAAGGTTTATGATCTTATCCGGGGGGAGATATCTTTCGATACCGCTAATTTTATCGTATGTAACGACGAAGGCGAGCCCATCCTGGATAAAGACGGGAACACTTCTTTAAAAGATGAGGTGCTCATTAAAGACGATGGGTCTCCGGCGTATAACTTTTGCTGTGTCGTGGACGATGTTCTTATGGGCATTACGCACGTCATCCGCGGCGAGGATCATCTTTCGAATACTCCAAGACAGATCGTGATCTATCAAGCCTTGGGGTTCAATCTTCCTAAGTTTGCACATCTGTCTTTAATTATGGATGAAGGCGGAGGGCGTCTCTCTAAAAGGACCGGGGCGGTTGCCGTGAGCGATTATCGCGAGCAGGGTTTTTTGCCGGAGGCGTTAATTAATTACTTAATGCTTTTAGGATGGTCGCCGGGCGGAAATCAGGAAATGATGAGTCTCTCATCGGCTGTTAAGAAATTCTCCATAAAGAAGGTCAATAAAGCGGCGGCGGCATTTTCAATGGATAAATTGAGATGGCTCAACAATCAGCATATCAAACAGGCGGATACAGAACGTCTTGTGGATTTGATGATCCCCTTTTTGAAAGAAAAAAAGTATATTCAAGAGGATTTTGATAGGCAAAGAATAAAAAATAGTGTAAACTTATTTAAAGGGCGGATGGATACGTTCCTTGATTTTCTCCAGCGGGCTGATTTTGTTTTTATTGACGAGCTCAAAATAGACAAGGAAGCCTTTGCGAAGCATCTTTCGCAAAACAGGGAAAAAGAATTCCGCCTTTTAAGTGAGAGGTTCGCTCAAGCAGAGCCTTTTGATGTGGCCACGACGGAGAAAGTCTTCAGGGGGCTTGTAGAGGAGTTAGGCATCAAAGCGTCAGACCTTGTCCATCCGGTACGCGTTGCGATTACGGGGCGCGATGTCGGGCCGGGACTTTTTGAAACGGTCGTTCTTTTAGGAAAAGAAAAGACAGTTGAAAGGTTAGCGAAAGTTTTTCGATAGGAAAGGTTTGTAAGCTTTTAATGACTATGGAGGTCTTTATGCGTTCAAAAATATTTCTTATCAGTGTGTTAGGGTTGATATTGTTTATGCAGGGGTGCAGCACTCTTAAAAAATCTACAAAAGGAGCCGCAAAAGGGGCTAAAGAGGGGTTTAAAGAAGACTGGGAAGCCATTCAGGAAGTCGATGGCTGGATGAGGGAGCATTTGTGGTAATGAGCATTGTTTTGCGGAGAGATTTCTTTATGAGTGATATTTTTATTTTTGCCCTGTTCCGATCTTGATCAATTCTTTCGGGCGGGGCAAAATTTTTCTAAATAAAAATAAGGAAATTTGCCCTGTCGTCTAATTGGTAGGACGCAAGATTCTGGTTCTTGTAGTTTTGGTTCGAGTCCAAGCGGGGCAGCCACACAAATCTCTCGAACTTCGGGTAGAGAGATACAAATCATCCTGATTGGCGTTGCCGGTCAGGATGATTCTATGTCCGCACGTGTCAAACACTTACACCGCTTTAAATCTTCGCTTTAAAACCTTTCAAGAAAGTGTTTAAACTTAGCTGTGCTCTCGGCCCGATCTCGTCGGAATTACTCTGTTTCTTATCTCTCTATCTCTGATTTGCGGTTTAGTAAAGGACCCGCAGTAAAGCGAATTTAAGCGTTATTTGAGATAATTAGACCAGTTTATAGGCGCCTTTACTAGGAAATGGTAAGTCTTGGTAATTTAAAATAGAGAGAGGATTAATTTTTGGGAATGGTTTGTTTGATTTCGCGCCAGAGTTCTGTTTGCTTTTGCCAATCAAACTCGGCGGTCAGAGAGCGGATCTTGTATTCGGGAATGAGAGAGATATTCTTGTCTTTTCCTGTGAGAATCTCTTCTTGAATGGTAGGGGAGAGATAAAGAAAGCTAAGAATGTGACCAAATCGTGATTGGCTTATGTTGAGCCATCCGGATACTTGCTGTGAATTCTGAATTTGCCCATCGCTCATAAGGCGTTGCAATTGGTGAGCCAAGACAAGAACGGTGCGGATCTTTGGCTCTTTGGTAGGGTCTTTTTCTTTCCGCCATCTGATCAGAGACCGGGTTTTTTTGACATCTGCATCGAATTCCAAGCGCACTCCAGCGCCGTGAAAGGTGATTCCGACTTTTTGAGCCGCCACGTCACAATCAATTTCCTTGAGGAGGGTTTTTAAGATTTTTCGTTTTTCTTCAAAGAAAAGTGTATCCCAAACAGGCGAAAGTAGGGCTTCAATCTCAGTTTTGAATTTATCACCGTACTTTTCTTTATTTTCCCCTAATGTTTTCTTCAAGACGCGCACTATTTCGTCTTCAGCCCTTTGCGCGTTAATGGATTTGTTGGGACACGTGCCGTATCCGCGCTTTTGAGCATTGGTGCAGACATAGTAACGGTATTTATGATTGCCTTTCTTGAGAGTGTAAGTATGAAACATCGTACTTTTGCAGGTTTTACACTTTAAAAGATGAGTCAACAGCCCTGAGCAATCTTTATTCTTGAATGCCTTTCGTGTAACGCGGTTTTCGGCCATCTTTTTCTGCACCTTCT
>JAGLMJ010000071.1 GCA_023140095.1 Candidatus Omnitrophota bacterium
ATACAGGAAGGCAAATTCCTCGATAATAAATTGCTTAAAGATGATACGGACACGATCAAAGAACTTTATGCGAAAAAAGGGTTAACCCTAGCTGAGGTCGAAGTCGAGACCTCTATTGATGAGGCGACCAATAAGGCGCGGTTGCATTTTATCATTAAGGAAGGGGCCAAAGTCCAGATCAAGCGTATTTATGCTGACGGCAATGAAACGTTCAAAGACAGGAAAATACTAAGGTTGATCAAAGCTCGGACCAAAGGATTCTTCAGGTCGGGATATTTGAAAGAAGATATTTTGAGCGAGGACATGGAACGGATCAAGTCTTTTTATGAACAAAACGGTTTTATCGACGCTACTGCCGACTATTCTCGCGAAACATTAGACAAAGGGTTTGTTAGTATCCTGATCCGGATCAATGAAGGCAAGCAGTATTCTGTTGGAGGAGTTTCTATACTAGGCAATGATGTTCTTTCAAAGGAAGAGATCTTTCGTATTATGAAAGAGACGAAAGAAGGAGGGATCTTCAGCCGTGAAAAACTCAGTGTTGATATCGCCAATATCCGGACGCTCTATTTTGACCGGGGGTATATTTTTGCGAATGTCGATGAAGCGACGTCATTGGATCAATCGACCGGTAAAGTAGAGGTCAAGATCAATATCCAGGAAGGCGGCCTTGCGTTCATCAATCGCGTTAATATTCAAGGAAACACCCGCACGCGGGATATTGTTATCCGACGGGAATTGCGGCTAAGCCCAGGTGACCGTTTTGATGGCGGCAAGTTACGGCGGAGCCGTGAACGGTTAAATAACCTGGGTTATTTTGAAGATGTGGGTTTCGACATTAAAGATACGGACGTTAGCGACAAAAAAGATCTCGTTGTTCAAGTAAAAGAGACGAAAACAGGGAGCTTCAGTTTTGGCGGCGGTTTCAGCACGGTCGATAAGGTCGTCGGTTTTATCGAGGTGGAACAGCGCAATTTTGATTTTACGAATTGGCCGACATTCACCGGGGGAGGGCAAAGATTAAAAGTACGGGCTGAGACCGGGTCGACGAGGAATAACCTGCTGTTTAGTTTTGTAGAGCCATGGATCTTTGATCATCCTGTCTCCGGGGGTTTTGATATTTTCCGCATGCAACGCGATAAGGAAAGCGATGTCGGATATGCCTATGACGAGGAAAAACTCGGTGGCGATATCCATTTCGGTAAACAATTCACCGAATATGTTTCAGGGAAGGTTATGTATAAATTTGAGGAAGTAACTATTGAGAATTTGGATTCGGATGTTTCAGCGGCTTTGGCGGCCGAAGAAGGGATCAACGCGGTCAGTGTCATAGGTTTCTCGGCGACCAGAGACTCGACGGATAGCCGTTTTGCTCCGACAAAAGGTCTGGTTATCGGCGGCGGGGCTGATTTTGCCGGGACTTTTTTAGGAGGCGATAAGGACTTTTACAGAATTCAGGCCCGAGGCAGCTATTATATCCCCTTGAAATTCGATTCTGTTTTGGAATTACGCACGCGGATCGGTTATGTCGATGCTTATGGAGATTCAGCAGCCGTGCCGATCTTTGAACGGTTTTTTGCTGGTGGCGCAAGAAGTATCCGTGGGTACAATGAGCGGAAAGTCGGTCCGCTGGATACCAATACTAATGATCCGATCGGCGGAGAAGGCTTGTTTACGGCAAATATCGAATATACGATCCCCATTGTCGAATTCGTAAAACTGGCGGCATTCTTTGATACTGGAAATGTCTGGGCTGAGGTCGAAGATTTTGGTTCAGGTGATTTTAAATCCGGAGCAGGTTTAGGTTTACGGGTCAAAACACCTATCGGGCCTGTTAATTTGGATTACGGTTATCCGTTGAATGATGAGCCCGGAGAAGAAGACCGGTCCGGCAAGTTCTATTTCAGCGTGAGCAGGGGTTTTTAAACGAGGAACTTAACAATCTAATTATTGTATCTTAAGGAGGATTTTATGAGAGCGCTGAGAATGGTTATGGTCACAGTTTTTCTTTTGTCTATAATGGCCACAGGAGCTTATGCGGCTAACGATGGGAAGATCGGCTATGTAGACCTAAGCCGCTTATTCGACGAGTACCACAAGACAAAAGAATACGATAAGGTGCTTGAGGTTAAACACGGAGAATTAGAAAAAGTCGGTAAAGAAAAGGTTGAAAAGATCAAAGAATCGGAAAGTCGTCTTGCTCTTCTTAAAGAAGATCAAAGAACATTGCTCGAGAGCGAAATTGAAATGTTAAAGGGCGAAGCGCAGGAATTTGTCCGTCAGGAACAGTCTAACTTGACTAAGGACCGGAACGAAAAGATCCGTGAGATCCTTTTGGAGATCGAAAAGGTTGTTAGTGATTTCGCTGTAAAAGAAGGGTATGACGTCATTCTTAATGACCGTGTTCTTATCTACGGGGACCCGGCACAAGATTTGACTGAAGATATTTTGACCATATTGAACAAGTAAAAATATGGCTTGCAATAGGAGCATTATGAAAAAGACCTTGGCCGAGATAGCAAAGATCGTCGATGGCGAGGTTGTAGGTGACAAAGATTTAGTAATAACCGGGTTGAGTGGTATTCAAGAAGCTAAGGAAGGTGATCTGACCTTTCTTGCTGATTCTAAATATATTTCGTTTTGCGAGAAAACTAAAGCCTCGGCGATTATAACATCTCGGGATATCGAGATTCCGGAAAAATCTATTATCCGCACCGACAATCCTTCCCTTGCGTTCACTGATCTTATTTCTGCTGTCACCGAAGGAAGCGCTCAGCGTCTAAAGGGTGTTCATGAAGCGGCCTTTATTGCCGAAGATGCCGTTATTGGAAACAACGTTGCTGTCGGCCCGTGCGCGATTATTGGAAGTAAAGCTGCGGTTGGGGATAATACAGTTATTTTCGGAGGTAGCTATGTCGGGCATGATACGACGATCGGCGCAGACTGTCTAATTTATCCGAATGTCACTATTCGCGAACATGTCACTATTGGGAATCATGTTGTTGTGCACAGTGGTACTGTCATTGGATCAGATGGGTTTGGTTATATACAGATCGACGGTGTTCACAAAAAGATCCCCCAGTTAGGGACAGTTGTGATTGAAGATGATGTTGAGATCGGAGCGAATGTGGCGGTCGACCGGGCACGATTTGATAAAACGGTCATTGGGCGCGGCAGTAAAATTGATAATTTAGTGCAGGTTGCGCATAATGTGGTCATGGGTGAGAATTGCATCATTATATCGCAGGTGGGGATCTCCGGAAGCGTGAATATCGGTAAAGGCGCGATCTTAGCCGGACAGGCCGGTATTATAGGACATGTTACGATCGGTGAAGGCGCGATCATTTACGCGCAAAGCGCTGTAGCAAAAGCTGTTCCCGCGCACACGCGGGTTTCCGGGTATCCGGCGCGGCTCCATATGGAAGCAAAACGTATTCAGGCCTATACACAAAGGCTGCCGCAATATGTTAAGGCGATCCAGGAATTGGAAAAAAAAGTTGAAAAACTTGAAACAAGATTAAAAGATATAAATTCTTCGGGTAAATAATAGGTATGAAACAAAAAACGATCAAAGGCGAATGTACGTTTTCGGGAATCGGGTTGCATACAGGCTGTGAAGTGAAGGTGACCTGCAAGCCTGCGGATGAAAATACAGGAATCCGTTTTATTCGTGTGGACTTAGACGGTCAACCAGAGATCAAGGTGGATCCGCTCAATATCCATATCGACACAACCATGCCGCGCTGCACCGCGATTGGGAAGAATGATGCGGTTATCTATACCGTCGAGCATTTTATGAGCGCGCTTTCCGGGCTTGAGATCACGAACCTTATTGTTGAGATCGATGCTAACGAACTGCCTGGTTTAGACGGCAGCGCCGTCGATTTTTTTAATACCATTAAGAAGGGTGGGATTCTCGAGCAGGAAGCAGAAGCGCCTTATTTTGAGGTCAAAGAATTTCTGGGTGTCGAAATGAACGGGTGTTCGATCTTTATGGTTCCCTCTAAGGAGTTAAAGATTTCTTATGCTCTCAATTATAATCATCCTTTTCTGAAGTCGCAATTTTTTAGCGCTGTGATCAACAGTTCCACTTATGAAAAAGAGATCGCGTCTTGCCGGACGTTTTGCCTTGAAAGCGAGGCGAAAGAATTACGTGCCCTGGGATTGGGGAAAGGGGCTAATTACCAGAATACGCTTGTCGTCGGAGAGGATGGGGTCAAGGAGAATAAAGTCCGTTTTTCCGATGAATTTATCAGGCACAAGGTTCTCGATTTTATCGGCGACTTGTATCTATTAGGCATGCCTATTCGGGGGCATGTGTTTGCTGTTAAAAGCGGACATACACTGAATATTGAATTACTGAAAAAAATCTTAAAGCAAAAAGAAAAGTATGAGAAGAAAGCTACGGTTTCGGTCCCGATGATCAAGGGGAAGAGGGAGATCGATATTGATGGCATTATGAATATTCTCCCGCACCGTTATCCGTTTCTTTTAGTGGACCGGGTTGTCGAGATCGAGAAAGGAAAAAAGGCCGTTGGTATCAAGAATGTCACGATCAATGAGAATTTTTTTCAAGGGCATTTTCCGTCACGGCCGGTTATGCCGGGAGTTTTGATGGTTGAGGCGATGGCTCAGGTTGCCGGGGTTGTTATTTTGACTAATGAGCTTCATCGTGGTAAAATAGCGATCTTTATGGCGGTCAACAATGTGAAGTTTAGGAAGGTGGTCAGCCCTGGGGATCAATTGATCATGGAGGTCGAAGTGATCAGGGATAAGAGCCGGACGGCTCAAGCTCGAGGACGATCGAAGGTCGATGGCGAAGTTGTCGCCGAGGCTGATATGACTTTTTCCTTTACAGATGCGACTTTTTTGAAATAATGTATTAGTTTTTCCTGTATTCTATTGACTCTCCTTGATCTATGCGGTAACCTAAAAAAGGGTGTCAGTCTTTTCGTAACACATTATAAATATTGGCATTATGGAAAATGTAAATATACATAAGACGGCTGTTATTCATCCCGGGGCAAAATTGTCTTCAGGAGTGAGTGTGGGTCCCTATTCGGTCATTGAGGGAAGTGTTTCTCTGGGTGATAACGTGCGCATCGGTAGCCACTGTGTGGTCACAGGGCAGACAACGATCGGACGCAACTGTAAAGCATATACCGGAGCTGTTATCGGCAGCGCGCCGCAAGATAAAAAACATTCGGCGGATGATAATATCTTTTTGAATATCGGAGAGAATAATGTTATCCGGGAATATGTGACGATCAACCCAGGGACGGTTGAAGGCGGAAGCAAAACGGTTGTTGGCAGCAATAATCTTATTATGGCCTACGCTCATATTGCCCATGACTGTATCATTGGCAATAACTGTGTCATGGCCAATGCGGCGACATTAGGCGGGCATGTGACACTGGAAGACAATGCAATGGTGGGGGGCTTAAGCGCCGTCCATCAGTTTGTTCGCCTGGGGCGTTTGGCGATCATTGGAGGATGTTCGAAAGTCGTCCAAGATGTTCCGCCGTTCTCGACGTGTGACGGCCATCCTGCAAAGGTTATTACCACCAACGTTATCGGTTTGCGCCGTGCTCAGATTTCCGAAGGGTCCATCAAGAAGTTAAAGAAATCATTTAAACTGTTATTCCATTCCGGTCTTTCCAAAACGACCGCTTTAGAGAGAATTGCCAGTGAGATCGATCCTTGTCCAGAGATAGAGCACTTAACGTTCTTTGCGAAGACTTCTGAACGGGGGATGTGCAGTTAATTAAGTGTAAGTCACATGTCACGGAAGAAAAATAACTTGTGACCTGTGGCGTTTTTTTTCGCTTACTCTTGGAGAATTATTGAACATGCCAACGAAATCTCTAGGACTGATCGCCGGCAACGGCAAGTTTCCGCTTCTCTTCGCACGGAAAGCCAAGAGTCAGGGTTACAGGGTCATTGCGGCTGGCATTAAAGGAGACACGTCTTTTCTTCTGAAGTTTCTCGTCGACCAATGCGCTTGGTTCAAGGTTGGTGAATTAAAGAAACTCTTCACATTCTTCAAAGACTCCGGCGTCAAGCAGGTCATGATGGCGGGCCAAGTCAATCCGAATAATCTTTTTGAGCAGGACATTGCCTTTGATGACGAGTTCCGAAGCCTTTTCGAAGCACTTAAGGACCGAAAGGCGGATACG
>JAGLMJ010000072.1 GCA_023140095.1 Candidatus Omnitrophota bacterium
CTATCCTATGTTACGTACTATATTTGAGCGTTCGTTTTATGTATAGTGGCGATTTATGTTCCATAGACCGAAAATATTGTGTTTAGGCCTTCTTAGCGGCGTGCTTGTATGTGCCGCCGGATGCGTTTCAATAGAGACGCAAGAAGAGATTCCTGTTAGGGAATATATCAGGCCCGAACGAAAAGGCGTTTATCATAAAGTAAAAACAGGGGAGACTCTCTGGCGCATCGCGAAAACGTATAATGTGCCGGTTAAAGATATTACTAAGGCGAACAATATCCCGAAGGCTGCCAAGATCGAGAAGAACCAGCTTGTTTTTATTCCCGGGGCTGGGGATGTCCGCGAGATTTTCTTAGACGTCGATAAAGCACAGAATGAATTTATATGGCCTGTTAGGGGGGAAGTGATCCGGTATTTTCATCAGCGGCAGGACGGCCGGGTCAATAAGGGGATCGATATACGGGCGCAGGAAGGCGATATGGTCAAAGCGGCCCGTACGGGACGTGTTGTTTTCGCGGATTATTTAAGCGGTTACGGATATACGGTCATTTTAGATCATTTAGACGGATTATATTCGGTCTATGCGCAGAATTCAAAACTGCTGGTCAAGCTGGGGGAATCGGTATTAAGGAGCAGGAATATTGCCCAAGTCGGGCGCAGCAGTGACCGGGCTTATTTGCATTTTCAGATCAGGAAGAAATCTATAGAGGACAATCCTCTTTACTATTTGCCATGAGTGATACAAATTTAGAAAAGAATTTCTTTGGCCGGACGGATGTCTTGGGCCTGCTTAAGAAACGCGTCATTGACTTGAAAGAGGGATGCCGTCAGAACGTGGCCCTATTAGGGAGTCAATACGTCGGCAAAAGCGCTATCCTGCATGATTTTCTCTCGAACCTGGATGAGACGGATGTTACGGCGATCTACCTTGATCTGGAGAATAAGGACTTCAATTATTTCTTCAGCAAATTTACGGGAAGCCTTCTCTACAATTTTTCAAGGAACCATCGGCTCCCCCTGCACGATGACCTCAATGTGCTCTTAGAAAGCACAAAGGAATCTATCCCGCAGACCGTCCAGGTCATTCGAAAGATCCAAAAAGATTTCAACAACGGGAAGTTGTCCGCGGCATTTTTAGGATTGCTGACGTTGCCGGAGATCTTCACGAACGAAACCGGAAAATTCTGCATTTTGATCTTAGATGAGTTCCAGAACCTGGAAGAATTCGGCGTGCCCCACGTCTTTGCGAATCTGGGAAAGAAGATCATGACCCAGAAAAGATGTTTTTATATTATGTCGAGTTCTTTTAAAGGCGCGGCCAAGAATATCCTCTCCGAGAAATTATCCCTGCTGTTCGGCAACTTTGAGACCATTGATATTGATATCTTTGACGCGCAAACCAGCCAGAAATTTGTGGAACATAATTTGAAAGGCTTAAGAATCGGAAACGAACTGCGTAACTTTTTGACGGATTTTACCGGCGGGCATCCGTTATACCTGAAACTTATTTGCAGGGAGTTGATCAGCTTAACGGCCATTTATAAACAAAATGAGATCTATTTGCCGTTATTGTCCCAGGCCGTCGAGAATACGATCTTTGACCGGTGGGGCGTGATCAGCCGGCATTTTGAATTGGTCGTTAATGAGCTCTGCAGAGGCAAAGGCAATCGCACGATCGCGTTGATCCTCATATCCCTATCCAAAGGAAAATATAAGATTGATGACATTATCCAGGATACGGGGATCAAGAAAAATAAGATCATGCAGAAGATGACCCGCCTGATCGAGCTCGGCGTTGTCGTTAAGAACGGGAATTTTCATTATTTTAAGGATAAACTGTTCAAGTATTGGACAAAATATGTTTATCAAAGGCGGCTGTGCGACGTGGAATTAGCTCCGGATAAGCAGCGCCTGCAATTTAAGGAAGAATTTGACGCCGGGGTCGAGGACTTTAATGTGGCGACCCGACAGGATTTTTCTTCCAGGATCATTGACCTGTTTTACTGTTTTGACAATGAAGCGCTTCACTTAAACGGCCGCAAATATAAATTACCGGTCTTCCGCGAGATCACTCCCTGCAGGTTCCGGGATGATGGCGGGAATTATGTCGACGTGATCAAGGCCTCGACCAAAGACGCGGTCTGGTTCGTTGTCTCAAAAAGGGAACATGTCGGGGAAAACGACGTCAATATGATCCTGCGGGAAGCCAAGCGGATCGACCCGAGGCCCGAGAGATACATGATCATTTCGATGATGGACCTTGACGAGAACACGCGGCTTAAGGCCTTACAGGAAAGGTTCTGGATCTGGAACGAACAAGAACTTAACACATTATTATCTCTTTTTGACAAACCATACATCCTGCGATGAACATAGGCGTTGTTTCCGATACTCACTCTCACACTCTTCCGAAGCAGATGATCAATGACTTTAAGAATGTTGATCTGATCGTTCACGTCGGGGATTTTTGTTGCAGTGAAGACCTGGCGAGATTTAAAGAGATCAATAAAGTCCGCGCCGTTTTCGGGAATATGGACGGGCTTGAGCTGCGCCAGGTCCTTCCCGAGCGCGATATCTTCGAGGCTGAAGGGGCGAAGATCGGATTATATCATGGGAAAGGTTCTTCTGAACGGGTCTTGAACTTTGTTAAAAAAGAGTTCAAAAAAGACAAACTTGATGTCGTGATCTTCGGGCATTCCCATCGACCGTTCAATGAAGTTATTGACGATGTGCTGTATTTCAATCCGGGAAGTCCCACGGATATTGTGCGGTCGCCGTATTGTTCCTATGGGATCCTTAAGATCAAAAATGGCAAGGCCTCCGGTAAAATCGTAAAAATTGAGGATTAAAATGGATAAATTATGGGCTCCGTGGCGGATCAAATATGTCACAAAGATCGGCAAGAAGGCAAGAGGATGCGTTTTCTGCGCTATCTTAAAAGAAAAGAAAGATAAAACGAATTTTATCATTACCCGGACGAAGCATTCCTATGCCGTCCTTAATCTTTATCCGTACAATAACGGACATATATTGATCATGCCCAACCGCCATGTTGCGGACCTCGGCGGATTGAGGAAAGAGGAGCGGGAAGATCTGATGGACCTGCTTGAAGCGACAAAAAAGTTGTTGGATAAACATATGAAGGCCGATGGATATAATATCGGCATTAATCTTGGAAGGGCTGCCGGCGCAGGATTCCCGAAACATGTGCACATTCACCTGGTCCCACGCTGGCAAGGGGATGTCAATTTTATGCCTGTGACGGGCCAGACGAAAGTCATTTCCCAGTCCTTGCAGGCTTTATACAAAAAGCTTACAAAAGCGAAAAAGGCCCGTAAAAGATAGTTGGATAAAAATGCGGACACGTCAAGATATTGAAATGATGGAAGATAAAATGTTGATCCCTTACGCGATGAAGAGTAA
The DNA here is from genome assembly GCA_023140095.1 of Candidatus Omnitrophota bacterium. Next base: position 3,424 of record JAGLMJ010000072.1, read on the forward strand.
GGATTCCGGAGGGAGGAAGTACGCGGAAGATCAACACGAGATCCGCACGTGCTATCAGCGCGACCGCGACCGTGTTATCCACTCTGAAGCCTTCCGCAAGCTCGAATATAAAACGCAGGTTTTTGTTATCTATGAAGGGGATTATTACCGGACGCGCCTAACGCATACCATCGAGGTCGCCCAGATCGCCAGGACGATCGGGCGCAATCTGCAGCTGAATGAAGACCTGATCGAGGCGATCGCGCTCGCGCATGACCTGGGGCATCCGCCGTTCGGCCATGCGGGAGAAAAAGCCTTAAACCATATCATGGCTTCGGCGAAACCGAGGCTGAAGTTCAACCATAACCAGCGCAGTTTCGATATTGTCGCTGGCCTCGAAAAGCGCTATCCGAATTTCGACGGGCTCAACCTTACCAAAGAGGTCTTAGTCGGAATACTCAAACATTCCACCGGGTACGATAAGCCGGGGGATAGCCATTATAATAAGTTTGTCGACGAGGGGCCCACGCTTGAAGCGAAGGTGGTCGACATTGCCGATTCCCTGGCGTATTTATCGCATGATATTGACGACGGGATCACCTCCCGGTGCATTACGGGAGAGGATTTGAAGGCAAGCCGGCTTTGGAAAAAAGCGGGGAAGAGGGTCGATCCTCAGCTAGAGATCAAAGATAAAGAGATCTTCAAATATCAAATTGTTAAAGCCCTGATCGATATGCAGATGAAAGATCTCCTGTCCTTCTCAAGACAAAAACTCGAAAAACTTAATTTTAAATCTTCGAAAGAAGTTAAACGATATACGTATAAGAACCCCAGCCGAAGTGTTGTGAGTTTCAGTCCTTCCATGGAGAAGGAACGTAAGGTCCTTCAAAAGGTCCTTGAGGAGAAACTTTATCAGCATTATCGCGTTATACGCATGACGGACAAGGCAAGAAGAATTATTAAGGACTTGTTTAAAGTGTATATGAAAACGCCGGAACAGCTTCCGGAGAAGATCTACCATCGGGCCCGGAAACACACTAAGAATCAGAAATATAAAATTATCTGTAACCATATCGCTTCCATGACAGACAGGTTCGCTATCGATGAGCACAAAAGACTATTTGACCCCGACGAAAAAGTATAAAATGGTCCTATCGGCCGTGCACATGGTCTACCGGCTGGTGAATTCGACCTATAACGTCAAAGAACTGTCCCTGCGCCTGACGCGCTTACTGTGCCAGTTCATCTGCGCGAGCTCGTCGACGATCTATATTGTTGATCCGGAAACGAAGAAGATCATTCTTGTCGCGATCTTCGATAACAAGATCAACATTCTTCTGGAGAAGAAGAAAGAGATCGCGCAGCACGGGAGTAAAGAGGAGAGAAAAGTAACGAAAGGCTACGTGATCTTTGAGGACCATTTGGTCGGATTGCCCCTTGTCGCGGATGATAATGTCGGGGCCGTTTTTATCCGGCGGACGAAAAAGGAACCGCCGTTCACCGATTCCGATAAAGAGATCCTTGCTGTCGTTGTCGAACAGTCTGTTACGGCGATCAGGAACCTGCAACTCTACGAAGCCCAGCAAAAAGTGATTTTAGGGAGCATTGAATTTATCGGGAAATTGTTGGAGCGTCACGGGCATGCTTCCGCCACGACGCATACGCCCGTATTTTTTAAGATCATCGAAAGCCTGGGCAAGAGGCTTGGGGTTGATGGCGACGCTATCGACAACCTGTACTATGCCAGCGTTTTGCGCGGTGCCGGGGCGATCGATGTGCCTTATGACATTTTAGCGAAGACAAGCCACTTGACACCCGACGAATTTAAGATCATCCGCAATCAACCGACGAAAAGCGCCGAGCTCATCCGCCCGGTTGAATTCTTAAGGCCTGTTCTGCCGATCATTCTCTACCATCATGAAAATTTTGATGGATCGGGATATCCTTCCGGGCTCAAAAAAGAACAAATCCCTATCGGGGCCCGTATCCTTTCCGTTGTCGATGCCTTTGAGGCGATGACCATTGAGCGTCCGTATAAGAACCGGTTGTCCATTAAAGAGGCCATTGAAGAACTAAGGCGTAATAGCGGCACGCAATTTGACCCAAAAGTCGTTAATGCCTTTATCGGGCTCTCTAAACAAAAAAAGTTTAGAAAATACTTGAGTTCAATAGAGTAATCCATCTATAATACCTAATATGAATATTAATCCTAAAAGCCATTCTCAATTCGAACTTTTTCCAAAGTCTTCAAAAGGCAGCCTGGAGGCATGGAAACCGTCCCGCTTAACAAAAGACTTGACACTTCCACTTGAAAACATTATCGTGCTATGTATTATTTTCGTTATGGTCCTGGTTCTTTTCTTTTCTTTCGGGGTTGAGAGGGGGAAAAGAATCGCTTTGCTCGGCTTCACGAAGGGTGAAGTGAATATTGCTCAGACAGTCAAGGAGGCGGCTGTCCAACAGACGGTTCAAACGGTTCCGCGGGCAAAAAGGGAAGAGCGGGTCGTTTTTCCCGTTTCCGTTCCTGAAGAAATACGCGAAGAAACCGAGCCGGCTTTTAGGCCTCCGCTTGAGAAGACCGAAGAGCAGGAAAACCTGTTCACGATCCAGGTCGCGTCGTTCAAGTTGGAAAAGAACGCCAACCGGGAAGCTGACCGCCTCAAAGGCATAGGCCATGACGATACATTTGTTGTTCCCAAGGGCAACTATTCCATTGTGTGTGTCGGAAAATTCATGCAAAGGAA
>JAGLMJ010000073.1 GCA_023140095.1 Candidatus Omnitrophota bacterium
AATCTTCCTGCCCGATCGCCTGTTTGGCCAAATGAAAACCATAGAGATGATGCCCCTTTACATAAACAGGCGTCTCCGGCGAGTTAATATACTTGGCCGTCACCCGGGCCTTTTCGCCATTCGCTTCTAGGGCCCGCGCGCCAAAGGCGCGGTAATGAGCCTGCGTATCAAGGATCGGAAAAATGACCCTGTTGCGAAAACGGTCATAATATCCCTGGCCGTTATCCCGGGGAAGGATCAAACCCGCTTTTTCCATCAAACCTAAATTAATTTTCTTGCTGCGCAGGTATCCGATCAAACCGTCCCATTGATCGGGCGCAAAACCTAACTGAAACTGCTCGACGGTCTTAAGATCGACCTTGCGTTTCTTAAGATAGGCGCGTGCTTCTTTAGCCGGCCTACCCTTATCAGAAAGCAGGTTCTTGTGAAAATATTCTGCTGCCAGCGCGTTTATTTTAAAGATCAGTTGCCGTATATTCGTTTCTTGAGCATTGCCTCTTGTTGTCTCCGGAACAACAATGTTCACCTTTTTCGCCAACAGGCGGACCGCCTCAGGAAATTCCAAACGGTCCTGCTTCATAACAAAGCCAATAACATTACCGCCGACGTGACACCCAAAACAATGAAAAATCTGTTTAGCCGGATTAACAATGAACGACGGTGTCTTCTCGTGATGAAACGGGCACGGGCCCTTAAAATTCCGTCCGGCCTTCTTTAAAGGAACATAGGCCGAAATAACTTCGACGATATCGCTGTGGTCGATCACTTGTGCAATAATCTCGTCAGGAATGAGTCCCATTATCGCTCAACTCTCCTAAATCCCGAACATGCCACAACCTCAAATTTTCCCTTTTTGGCCAACCGGTCCAATATCAAGTTCATCCCTAAATTATCACTCGCAATATGCCCGGCATTAACGACCAAAATATGCTCGGCCTTGATCTTTTGAAAAGCCCCTTGTGAATAATGCATGCCCAAAAGCGTTTGGATCCCTAACTGAGATAGCCGGGCAAAGACATCTTTCGACCCTTCTGTCCCGCCGGTCATATCGACAAAAACGCGCCCGGCTTTATCATTCGCTTTACCGAGAATGATCTCCGGGCCTGCTTTCCGCGCAGCGGCACATTGATATTCCGGTTCCTTCATCAGAAGGCTGACAAGCGCTTTAAGCGTTTTGGGTTTTTTGGCATTAACAAGCTTTTGCAGGTAGCGCGCGACATGATTATCGGCAGGCGTGTGACAACACATCAGGGGTATGTTCAATAGCCTTGCCGCATCGACAGCACGGTCATGATTAGAACTATGAACACTGCGGGCGACTTCACCGATCCGCTTGCTCATCAGGTCACGGGCGATTTTCTCTTTGATCCCTAGGTCCACCAACAGATCAGTCTGTAAGCCCATCACATCATAAAGACCGGCTAATGCAATCCCTTTGGGATGATGAGATAGAACAAGGTCAAAACCCTCCCCCTTTTGAGCCAGTTGGTCGGCCAGCAAAAGCTCACCAACATCAATATCGATCCCAGCCAAAATACGCTTTACTTGTTTCTTCGGATCGCCATGCAATATCCGAGAATCGGCATATGGATTTTTAAAACACTCTTTATCAAAGAACTTAGCGCGAACTGGATCAAGCTTCTTGTATTGTTTCTTCTTCTCAAGCAGATACTTTTGAACTCGCTTGGGATCTCGTAGATCCGCTTTAATACCCGCTTGGATAAAAACCTCATAAATATCTTTTAATGTCAAAACCGTTCCTCACCCCAAATATAGTATTCGCAAAACAAATTCGTTAGTTTTGAAGGAGGCCTTTTCATCTAAAGATAAAGTTTGAAAAGTTACGGATTTATATTGCGAATACTATAGACACGCGTTATTTTTTTTCTTTCTTTGTTGTGATCAAACTACAGGCGTCTTCACGTACCCTTTCATTCGGGAAGAACTTCTCGACCAAAGCCGAATGTGCCGCTTTATAAAAATCTACAGCAACATAACGAAATATATGACAACTTACCGATTGCCGGGCTCCCGGCGATACATATTCATGTTTGGCAAGTATCAGCACAAAAAATATCAAGCCGCAGGCAAAATAACTCCGCATCAGAGAAAGAACAATGCCGCCATACCGGTCGATCTTTTCAGGGAACTTGATCTTTAAAACCAAAACCCACCAGTTGCTGATAAGAATGAAAATAACAAAGACCAATATACCTAATATGCTGAAAGCAAGAAACTCGGTGGACGCCTCTTTTCCAAAAAATTGAACTCTCAAGACATTGGCAAAACGCGCATAATAATGCAATGTAACAAATATGACACAAGAAATACCTAGCAACTTGAAAACTTCAGCGATGATCCCTTTGCGCGCGCCCGAACGGACAATCGCAACAATCACAGTCGCCAGAAAGAGATCAACAAAGTTCAGATATGTAGCTGTCGCGTCCATAATGATATTAATTCTACAGAAATGTGCTAAAGTATAACACACGCACAAGGGTGTGTCAAGAAAGCGCTTACCTTCCAATAAAGGCGTAAATAATTGATAACACAATACTTACAGAGCATCGTTTTTTTAATGTGCATCGTTACATCTTGACAACCCCCAACCGAAATGTTACTCTTCCATTTGAGGATTACAGCTCTGAAAAAACCGTTAACGCCATAACATAATCATGAATGACCAACCTTTAGAAAACCAGAACATGCCCTCCAATAATGAACTTACCCGCGCCCGCAGAGAGTTGTCTGTTGTCTATGAGATCAGCAATGCGATGCGAACAACACTTGATCTCGATCATATTCTCTACATTATTCTCACCAGCGTTACATCCCATACCGGGTTAGGATTTAACCGGGCCATTCTCTTCTTGGAAAATAAGATCGAGCGATGTTTAGAGCCGAGAATGGCCATAGGCCCGGAATCACTGGAAGATGCCCAGAAGATCTGGGAATATATCTCCGACCATAACCAGGCCCTGGACGACCTCATTGACAAAGAAAAACTTGATCAGAATATCAGCCAAGGGGTTCTCTTTAAATCCGTCGAGAAGTTAAAGATCCCTTTCAACTCCTCGGAAGATAATCTTCTGATCACAGCCTATAGGAATGGCGTGCCATCGCATATTCCTAAGGAAAAAATATCCCAATATGCAAACGATCCCTTACTGCAAACCTTTAAAACGAATGAGTTGGTCATCATGCCTCTTAAGGCTAAGGACCAGGTTAATGGCCTGATCATCGCCGACAATCTTTATACGCGAAAACCTATCACAGAGAACGACCTAAAAATGTTCGCTATGCTCGCCAACCAAGCCGGTCTTGCCATCGAAAACTCCAGGCTTTATGAGCTCATCAAATATAAAAGCCATACGGATGCGATCACTCGCTTGTGGAACCACGGGTTCTTTCAGGACAAACTGACAAAAGAGATCGAGAAGGCCAATACAACGCACCAGATGGTCAGTTTAATTATGATCGACATCGACAATTTCAAAGAACTCAATGATATGTACGGACATCAAAACGGCGATATTGTCTTAAAGGAAATGGCGAATATTTTAAGAGACTCCTCAAGAGATGGTGACTATGCTTGTCGGTACGGAGGAGAGGAATTCTCCGTCATTTTGACACAAACCAGTAAAGACCAAGGATATATCATTGCTGAGAGGATCAGGCAAAAGATCGAAGACTATTGTTTTCCGAAATTCTCATCTGAAGAACAGCTTAAAGTGACCGTGAGTATCGGCCTGGCGACTTTTCCCGAGAATGCTCAAAGGAAAGAATCATTGATCACGGAAACGGACAAGGCGATGTACTGCGCTAAATTTAGCGGAAAAAACCAGACCTGCGTCGCCTGATTCAGATCAAACTTCAACCAACTTCCCTTCTTTTTCTTTGTCTTTATTTTCCGAAAATTTCACCGACACAATGCGGGAGATCCCGGTCTCCGGCATAGTGATTCCATACATAACATCCGAATTGGCGATCGTTTTCTTATTGTGCGTGATAACGATAAACTGCGCGATCTTGGCAAAATCCTTAAGAAGATAACTAAATCGCTCGACGTTAGAATCATCCAAAGCCGCGTCGATCTCGTCTAAGACGCAGAACGGGCTCGGGTTAACCTTAAAAACGCCAAAGATAAGCGCGATCGCCGTCAACGTTTTCTCCCCCCCGGAGAGAAGGCTGATGTTCTGCAGTTTCTTCCCCGGAGGTTTAGCAACGATCTCGATTCCGGACTCCAGGACATTATCCGGATCAAGCAACAGCAAATCGGCTTCGCCGCCGCCGAACAATGTCCGAAAATAGATCCGGAATTCTTCCCTGACCTTGTTAAACGTCTCCATGAACATCTGGCGCGTCGAACGATTGATCTTGTTGATCGTGCTCATCAGCTGCGACTTCGCTTCTAAGAGGTCGCTTTGCTGTTTCGTCAGGAACTCAAAACGATCTTTTAACTCTTCAAATTCTTCAATAGCAACAAGATTGACGCTGCCGAACGAATCGCATCGTTTTCTCAGGCGCTCAAGGTCGGCCATTAACTCATCGATATTGACAGCCTCTTCGGGTTGCGCCCCTTCCGCTTGCGCCCGAACCTGAGCCTCCTGGTCTTGCTGCACGACAATTTGATCAAAATCAATTTTGTATGTTTGAGAAAGACGGTTTTTAATGTCTTGCGCATTGAACCCGAGTTTTTGGCCCTCAAGCTCTTGCTCATGCAATCTTTGATTGATCTGATCGACCTCTTCCTCCACGGATTTCATCTGCATCCGGGAGCTATTCATTCTCTGCGCAAGGTCATCCTTCTGCATTTCATATTCAGACAAAGTCCCCCGAAGAGATTCCTTGCTATCCCCGATCTCTTTGATCGTCGCCTGCAGGGCTTCGATCTCTTGCTCATATTCTATCTTTTTATTCTCCTGCTCGCTTACATCATCGTCAATTCCCTTGATCTCTTCTAAAGACTTATCCAAATCCCGCGCAAAGCGTTCTTGATGCTCCTGTTCGCTTTGCACTTTATCCTTGCTTGATTCGATCTCTGTTTCCAATTGTGCTATAGCGATGAGGATCTCTTCCTTCTCCTGTGATTGGACAGCCACCTGAACCTGCTTCTCCTTGACATCATTCTGGCACCATCCGATATCCTGGCTTACGGTATCAAGGCGGTAATTCAATTCCTCTTCTTTTTTCTTGATCCGCTCCAGCGCTTCATCAACCTCTTGAAGCTCGGAACTGACAAGGGCGATCTCCTCTGATAATTTCTCCGCTTCTTTTAAGATGTCTCCCTTCTGAGCCTGAAGAATGGACTGCTCTTTCTCCGCATTATGGATCTGCGTATTGATCTGCTCGAGCGAACTGCGCTGCTCCCGCAATTTTTGTTCGAGATTTTCCTTTTGAAAGACCAGCGCGCTGATCTCGTGGCTGATCTCCTCGATCCTCCTCGAGATCTGTTGAGGGTCAAGTTCAATGAATTTCGTCTCGCAAATGATCTCATATAATTGTTCCGCCGTCGGCTGACCTAACCGTCCCTTTAAGTATTCAAATTCATCGGCATTAACAAGGCTGACCTCCTTAACTTTTCCCAGGATCCCGGTATGATGATCCAAAGGAGGCGTCTGTGTAATAATGCGCCCCTCGATAATCGGATCGGAAATATCTTCGTATTGAGCGTGCAGTTTTTCAATAAACTCCTTTTGCGACTTTAGCGAGAGGCTCTTTTTCTCCAAATTGCTGATCTGCCCGTCGAGCT
>JAGLMJ010000074.1 GCA_023140095.1 Candidatus Omnitrophota bacterium
TAAAAGGTGCTTCCGGTCGATAATTTGCACAGCTCGCTGGCCAGCTTAACCCGTTGGGCTTCGCCTCCGGAAAGTGTTGTGGCTGACTGGCCTAACTTGATATAGCCTAATCCGACATCATCAAGCGTCTGGAGGATCTTTCTTGCTTTTGGGATATTCTCGAAGAGTTTGAGGGCCTCAGTCACCGATAGGCCGAGAACGTCCGCAATGTTTTTGTCCTTAAAGTGAACTTCAAGGGTCTGCTCGGTAAAACGTTTGCCCTTGCACACTTCGCATTGGACATAAACATCGGGCAGGAAATGCATTTCGATCTTTCTTATTCCGTCGCCGCGGCAGGCCTCGCATCTCCCTCCCTTAACGTTGAAACTGAACCGGCCCGGCTTATATCCGCGCATTTTGGATTCAGGCAGGTGGCTGAAGATATCCCGGATGTGGCTGAAGAGGCCCGTGTAAGTCGCTGGGTTCGACCGTGGGGTGCGTCCGATCGGGGATTGATCGACCTCGATGATCTTGTCGATATGCTCGGCGCCGACGATCTTTTTGTGGCGTCCCGGCCTTTCCTTTGAATGGTAGATCGTCTGGGCCAAACTTTTGTAGAGGATCTCATCGACTAATGTTGACTTTCCTGAACCGGAAACGCCCGTGACGCATGTGAATGTTCCGAGAGGGATCACGACGTCGATGTTCTTTAGGTTATGTTCCTGCGCGCCGATGATCTTCAGCTGTTTGATCGTGTTGACCGGCCGGCGGGTTGCCGGTGTGGGGATCTTTAAATGGCCGCTTAAATATTGCCCCGTGGCGGACTTTTTTGATTTCAGCAGTCCCGGGACCTTTCCCGCGTAAATGATCTCTCCCCCATGCTCGCCGGCGCCGGGACCGATGTCGATCACATAATCTGAGCGCCGGATCGTTTCCTCATCATGCTCGACGACGATCAGCGTATTGCCGAGGTCCCGCAAGGCGTGGAGGGTTGTCAGGAGCCGCTCGTTGTCTTTTTGGTGAAGGCCGATGCTTGGCTCGTCGAGGATGTAGATGACGCCGACGAGCCCTGAGCCGACCTGGGTCGCTAAACGAATGCGCTCGGCCTCCCCTCCGGAAAGGGTTGAACTCCGGCGGTCCAGCGTGAGATATTCGAGCCCGACATTGATGCAAAAATCCAGGCGGCGGATAATTTCTTTGAGGATCGGCTCGCTGATGGTCTTTTTGTCTTTTGAAAGTTTTAAATGGATAAAGAATTGTTTCGCTTCTTTGATCGAGAAGGATGTGACCTGAGCAATATTGTGATTGGCGATCTTCACGCTCAGGGATTCTTTTTTTAGCCGTGAACCGTTACAGGACGGGCAAGGTGAGATCGACATGTAGCGGGATATTTCATCTTTCAGCCAGTCGCTGTCGGTCTCCTGGAACATGCGTTCCAGATAATGGATCGCTCCCTCATACGGTTTTCCCCAGATTTCATCGGTACTGCCGTAAAATATCAGATCTTTTAATTTCTTGTTTAAGCTGTTAAATGGCCGGTAAGCGTCAATGTCGAGAAGGTTGGCAAGTTCGCGCATCACGGCGCGGTAATACATCAGATAGCCCCGGCGTCCTCTTTTTGCCGGCGCGATCGCGTTGACCCAGGGTTTAGACGGGTCAGGAACGAGCAGTTGAGGGTCGATCTCCATTTTGGTCCCGAGGCCCTTGCATTGCAAACAAGCCCCATAAGGAGAGTTAAAGGAAAACGTTCTTGGCTCGATCTCAACAATATTGATCCCGCAGTCGACGCAGGCATAGTGTTCGCTGAATATCTGATCGCACGGAGCGGAGTGCGCTTTATCCTTTGTTTGCGGCGCGATGATCAAAATGCCGTTTCCTGTTTGCAAGGCCGTTTCGATGGAATCCGTTAATCTCTTTTTGATGCTGGGCTTTATGGCCAGGCGGTCGACGACAACCTCAATGTGATGGATCTTATACTTATCTAATTTAACGGCATCTTCGGTATTATAAATTTGACCGTCGGCACGCAACCGCGCAAAGCCGGCTTTAGCTACCTGATTGGCGATATTTCGGTATTCCCCTTTTCTCCCACGGACAATAGGGGCAAGAATAAGCGCTTGTGTACCGGGTTCGTATTTCAAGATTTGCCGGACGATCTCTTCGGTCGATTGACGGTTAATTTTTTTTCCGCATTTATAGCAGTAGGGTGTGCCGATCCGGGCAAAAAGCAGGCGCAGATAATCGTTGATCTCTGTTTGGGTGGCAACGGTTGACCGGGGATTGCGGCTGGTGGTCTTCTGCTCGATGGAGATCGTCGGCGATAGGCCTTCAATGTATTCGACATTCGGTTTTTGAAGCTGCTCCAGGAACTGGCGCGCGTAGGCCGAAAGGCTCTCGACATACCGGCGCTGGCCTTCGGCGTAAATGGTGTCAAAGGCTAAAGAGGATTTGCCCGACCCGCTTAATCCCGTGATCACGACAAATTGATTGCGCGGGATCGAAAGGTCAAAGCCTTTAAGATTATGTTCTTTGGCGCCGCGGATAACGATCGATTGGGATTTCATAATTGGGTACTATAGTGGAAAACAGAAATAGAGTCAATATACAAGAAAATTCCTCCCATTGCTAAAAATAGCCTCTGTACAAAGACGTACAGAGGCTATTTTTATATTCCTGAAAACCGGATTATTTTCTTTTTTTGGCTTTCTTCTTTGTAGCTTTTTTCTTTGTTACTTTCTTCTTAGCTGCCTTTTTCTTTGTAGCTTTCTTCTTTGTCACTTTTTTCTTCTTAGCTACTTTTTTCTTTTTTGCTTTCTTCTTTGTTACTTTCTTTTTAGCAGCTTTCTTCTTTGTAGCTTTTTTCTTCTTTTTCTTTCCCCCTCGGACCATCTTTGCGCAGGAGATATCTCCCTTCTTGTCGATGAAGTAAAGGTATCCAGCGACTTTCTTTACTCCGACCTTGGCGACCTTTTTAGGCTTTCCGCCCTTTTTGGCGCCGCGGGCCATCTTTGCACAAGAAATGTCCCCTTGCTTATCGACAAAGTAGAGGTATCCTTTTTCCTTCTTGATTCCTACTGCAGCAACTTTCTTTGTAGCCATGCGTTTTTCCTCCTTTCCAATCTTTTTTAAGTCCCTATAAAGACGCCGGAGCAATATTGCTTCAGCGTTTGGAGCCCAGACAGAACAGCCAGATAACTTGTTTTGGGATTATCCGGACAAACAAAGTTATCTGTTTGCGTGACAATGCGGCCAAATTTTCCTGTCAACTCGATCGTATGCGAATTTGTTTTATATTTCGGGGAAACAATAATATGGATAATGATCTTCTTACGGCTTCGCGAGGCCAAGGCAAGCGTGGCGGCAACATTAATATTTCTAGGGAAGGCCTTAACAGCGGCAGCGACATCTCCCTTGAATAGGACGGTCTCTTTGGTGATCTTCGATGGATCAATGCCTTTTTTGATCAGGTAAGGGTTGTTCGCAAAGCCGGTAGGCGGTTTGCGTGTTGTGAGTGTAATGGTATCGATACCGACAAGGCTGGCCGCTTTGATCGCGTCAATACCGGCAATGGCGCCGGAAGGTACTAATAGATGGCATTTGTTTTTCTTGGCTAATCGGAAAAGGTCGGAAGCGTTAAGGAGTTTCCCCACGCTCATCGAGAGCACGCTTCTTTTGGCCTCTAAGGCCTGGCGGATAATGGCCTGTGTGTTTTTTGCGGTGACAGCTTCGACCATACAATCGCAACTCTTGATAAGTTCCGGGATCGTTTTTTTAACAGCTTCTCTCAAAGAAAGACCCTTCGCTAACTGGTCGGCCTTTTTTTGATCGATATCATAAAGGCCGGTCAATTGGCAATCTTTTTTAAAGTCTTTTTTGATGCTTTTGGCTATACGTGATCCGATCGCACCGCAACCAATGATGCCGACCTTAACACGGTTTGTCGTTGACTTCATTAGATATGAAAAATTATATTGTCAATAAGCCTGGTTCGTCCAAACTTAACGGCAAGGGCGATCATGACCTTGCCCTTCAGTTGCTTTAATGGTATCAGTGAACACGAATTCATGCACGCGATATAATCAATTTTTCCTGAGCTGTCTTTCTTAATGGTTGCCCGTATGATGCGGGTAATGTTTGCCGCATTGCGCTCACCGGCTAAGGCGTTTCTTTTTGCTTCTTTCAAAGACTTAAAAAGAACCGTTGCCGTTTTCCGCTGACGCGGCGTTAAGTATTTGTTGCGCGAACTCAGTGCAAGCCCATCGGGCCCACGTATGATGGAACAAACCTTAACGGTAACCGGAAAATCCAGATCAGTGATCATGCGTTTAAGCACGACGGCCTGCTGCGCGTCTTTTTGTCCCAAGTACAGGACATCCGGAGTGACCATGTTGACGAGTTTTCCGACAACGGTTGTGACTCCTCGGAAATGCCCGGGGCGTGAAGCGCCGCATAAACGATCCGTGATCGCGTCCACATGAATACTTGTCAAAAAGCCTGTCGGGTACATCGTTTTCTCCGACGGATAAAATATTATATCAACCTTTTCGTTTTTTGCCAACAAAATATCTTTTTTTTCTGGTCGGGGATAAGCTTGAAAATCTTCCTTCGGCCCGAATTGTTTCGGGTTGACAAAAATGCTGATGATAACAATATCATTCTCTCGACGAGACTTGCGGATAAGAGAACAATGCCCTTCATGCAGGGCGCCCATGGTCGGCACAAAACCGATCGTCTTGTTCCGGCTCTTTATTTTTTTTATGGTACGACGCAGCGATGGGACGGTTTTAACAACGCGCATGGGACAGTTCCTCGGTCAGGAGAGGCTCGATCTCTTTTAAAGGTTTCATAACAAAATCGCGTTCACGCATGCGCGGGTGCGGAAGGGTGAGTTGAGGCGTTTGCAGTTTAAGATGGTCATAGAGCAGAATGTCAAGGTCGATGATACGCGGGCCGTTGACGACAGTTTTTGTTCTCCCGAGTTCTCGCTCAATGTATTTAAGAAGATGTAATAATCTTTGCGGAGCGAGCTGTGTCTGTACTTTCAGGACGCCGTTAAGGAATTTTTTTTGGGCCGGCGGGCCCCCTACGGGATCGGTCTCGATGATCGTTGAGCGCTCTAAAATGTTTATGCGATTTTTTCTTAAGGAAGTAACAGCGTCTTCGATGTTCTTTCTGCGGTTCCCTAAATTAGATCCGATCCCCAAATAAACAGTGGCCATGGTCATTCCTGAGCTTGATCGTGTGCACAGATGGTTATAAGATTTTTTGAAGCCGGATAACCGCTTCATTAATACGGTCTTTGGACACGGTTAAGGTCATTCGAATATAACCTTCACCCTGCTCACCGAATCCATTGCCCGGGGTAACAACGATATCCGCTTTGTCTAAAAAGGCTTTGGCTGTTTCCATTGAGTTTGAAAAACCTTTGGGAAGCTTGGCCCATACGTAATACGTGGCCTTTGGCGGCGGGATCTTCCAGCCGATGCCTCGTAAGCCGTTGATCAAATAATCTCGGCGGTCTTGATAGAGGGTGCGCATGTCTTCGGCGACCAACGGATCGCTTTTTAAGGCAGCGATACCGGCAACCTGAATGGCCTGGAAAATGCCCGAATCAAAATTGGATTTGACTTGGGCTAAAGCGGCGATCAGTTTTGGATTGCCGCAGGCCCATCCGATGCGCCAGCCGGTCATGTAATATGTCTTTGAAAGGGAATGGAATTCGATGGCGACATCTTTGGCCCCTT